>JALYYZ010000099.1 GCA_030945985.1 Chloroflexota bacterium | reverse complement strand
CCATTTCTTGCTTGTTTGTATACCCTGTTCTATGCTGCGGCCCACATAAGGCCTCTTCCAGCAACCTTTTAGCATTTGAAAGAAGAACAAACAAATCAGAACACTCCGTGTTTTGATTTGTTTGTTCTTAGAAGGAAGCTCTCTTTCCCAAGAGGTCCATGAAGATGCAATAAGGTCCGCCCACCTGCGGTCGTAGCTGCGGGTGGGCGGGCAAAGGCACTCAGTGTGCCGGAATAAATAAGAGGGGAATTGCTTATGCCTTAGAGCTGGTTTCGGTCTCGGCCTGGGCCTCGGTGCCGGCCTGCTCGACGTTCTTGACGGCCTGGATGTTCAAGTCAAGCTTGATCTTGTCGCTCACCAGCACGCCGCCCGCCTCGAGGCCCACATTCCAGTTGACGCCGAAGTCCTTGCGATTGATCGTAGTGGTAGCCGAGAAGCCAATGGCCTCAGCACCCCATGGGCTCGTGTTGCGGCCTTCGAAGGTTGCATCGAGGGTGATTTGCTTGGTGACGCCACGTATTGTGAGATCGCCGGTTACCTTGTACTCGTCGCTGCCTTTGGGCTCGATGCGTGTGCTCTTGAAGGTGAAGGTGGGATGCTCGTCGACCAGGAAGAAATCACCTGTACGCAGGTGCTGGTCGCGCTGCTCGGAACCGGAGGTTACCGTTGCAACCTGGATGGTAGCCTCGACGGACGAGTTGGCTATATTCTCCTCATCAAAGCGAATTGTGCCCTCTACATCAGGAAAGCGACCCCTGACGCTCGTGATCATCATATGCTTGGCTACGAACTCGACGGTGCTGTGGCCTGGATCAATCTTCCAGGTAGCGACTTTGGTGCCTGCCGGGGCCTGTGCTGCTGAATTAGTCATTATTTTCTCCTCATTCTGGTGTGGTTTATGGCTGAGTGAACAAATTTCTTGTTCATCTGTCTACAGTATATATATAAACTATTTTCGGCGCTTTGTCAAGGGTGCGATGAAAAGAGGTGGGAAATCAGTATGCAAGCCTTTAGGGGCGTTTCTTCATATCAACCAGAAACGTGCAGCCCGGCCAGGAACATAGTATACTTCAGACCGGACACAGTATTAAGCACTCATGCAGCTCATTCATGCAGCTCATTTTCAAGCCATTCTATCATTCTCCAACTGCAGTGCAGATCATGTCCCGGAAGATTGAACACGCATGAGGGAAATACTATAGAGTCGCAGCCTTTCTGCGGCACCTTCCCACATGCGATAACTTAAGGAGGAAGAAAAGCATGAAACGTCTCCAGACACTGAGGGCTGCCTTCGGCGCCCTGATCGCAGTGTGCATAGGTCTGCTAGGGCTCTACGGCTGCGGGGGAGACTCACCCACTCCCACCGTAATTCCAACCGCAACTTCCCTGCCGCCAACGCAAACGCCCGTACCGCCCCCGCCCAGCCCGACGACCGCCGCAAACCCAACTGCAAGCTCGGCATCAGCGGGCGATATAAAAACGATAACAGACGCGGTAAATGGCCTCAAGTCTCTCAAGAGCTACCATTATGACCTGACTCTGAATACCAGCGAGTTTATAACCCAGCCGGTGAAAATAGAGGGAGACTACGTAAGCCCTAATACCACTTCGGCCAGGGGGAACGTGGGCAACCAGCAGGTGGACCAGTTTGTGGTCGGTAATAACACATATGAGCGCAACGCGAGCGGTAAGTACGTCAAGAAAGAGAAGGCACCTACAGGTGGAGATATCTCTGCTTCGTTGAATCCACAAAACTTTGCGTCGGGCGGCGACCCGGCAAGCGGAGTGGTGTCGCTGGCAAGTGCGGCATCCGCGTACAGCTATGTCGGGCAGGAGACGCTTAATGGCGCACAGACAAAGCACTACAGTTTCAAGTTTGACATGTCGAAGATGATGGGTACCAGCACCGGCACGTCGAACACCATAGCTCCAGGCATGCCGGACATCGGCGGGGGCGGCATCTGGCTCGACCCGCAGACAGGTATTGTATCTCGCGTTGGTATAAAGATAGACATGGGGCCGATCATGGGCCTCATGGCCGCTGCCTTCCAGGGAACACCCACGCCGGGACTTCCCACGCCTACCACGCTGCCTTCGATGGTTCTAGACATTACGATGAACCTGTCCAAGCAGAACGACCCATCGATCAAGATAGACTTGCCTGCCGACGTGCAAGCCGCAGAGTCGGCGCCGGCTGCCACCCCGACTGCTGGGACAATTTCCTTGCCCACCCAGCCTGAGCAGGGGCCAACGCAAGCTCCGCAGGCGACAGTAGGAGGTACGGGAGCCACGCCCGCCGCAGCGGCAACCATGCCTGCCACCCCCGCGCAACAGGTAGCGATCGGCTCCCCAGGCACCGTGGACAACCTGAAGATCACGGTAAACAGCGTGCGTCATGAAACCAACGGCCTTCTCCCGCCGGCCGCCGGAAGCGACTACGTAATAGTGAACCTTACAGTGGAGAACCCCACCAAAGACGCCGCAGTCGTCAGTAGTGCCCTGCAGTTCTCAGTAGTCGATAGCACCGGTAAGAGCTACGATATCAGTGTAACTCCGAAGATAGACCAGTTCGACGCAGCGACCAAGGGCACAATCGCCGCAGGTGCGAAGGCCACAGGAGAAGCAGGCTTCGAGGTACCAACATCAGCGAAGGGCTTGAAGTTTATCTACAAGTCATTTATGGGAAGCGGACAAATAAGCGTGCCGCTCGATAAATAGATTGTCCATCTGCTCGAGAATAAACAATCGACACCTGCGGGTGTCGATTGTTTATCAGTCTTCACTCTGGTGATAAGACGAATGTATGAGACATGGGATACAGCGCCCATACGAAATAGCCCACTTGAAGGTCTCCCATTAGTTCCTCCTGCTGTACGCTGATGAACGGGACAAAGCATATGCCAATCTAACAATGTTTGGCGGTTCCAGGCTAAATCGTTCGCACGGGTAAAAGTATTGACGTGTTGTCTAATGTGCGTGCCATAAGGTACAGCTCGGAGTGTTGATACGTTATCAATTCCAGGCAGATTAGGATGGCAGCCGCCAAACGTGGGAGTTGCGGCACACAGGAACAGCTTGATTAGCGATCAACGCTTGGAGCTATAGCTACCCGGACAGCTTTCCGCACAGTACAGCCTTGTTGTTCCTGGCCACAGCATGAGCCCGGTTTCGTCCATACGATTTATAGGCGATAAACAAACGAGCGCTCCTCGGGGCGCTCTTGCATATCTACACAATGTCCTTACGGCGCGCCGGTAATGTCGCCGTGGGAGCCGCGTTTACAACCTCGATGCCGTTTGAGCCATCAAACATCGGCGGAGTGCCGGAAGCGTTGTTGACACGGTTGAGGGTGACGGTGCTGATATCTTCCCGCCTTGTTGCAACTTGCTTGCCAGGCTCTTGCTCTGGCTGGCACTCAACCGTCCTGCCCCGGGTAGGCTTGTGAAGGCCATACTGCCCGTGGGCATAGGGGCAGCGCTCGAGCGGCTCTTCTCCATCGCGGGGGAAGGAGTGTGGGCGGTCGGTGCGCTGCCGATGAAAGAATAGACCAATACCTCCAGCCGTCCCGAGGACAGACTCCCTATGGATATCTATACAACATAATCCTGTCACAGAGCGATATACCGGTATGTCGCTCTGTGATAGGATTGAGCGCTCGGGACCTGCCTAATGAAGTGCGGCCTACTGTGCCAACTCTGATGTGCAGTATGGGCAGCGCGTGGCAGCGAGAGGGACGCTCGAAACACAGTAGGGACAGACTTTGGTTGTTACCTGCGGCGTTGGCGCCTTCGCTTGTGGGGTTACACGAGTGGCCGAGCGCACGATTAGGAAAAGTATTGTTCCGACAAGGATGAAATCGATGACAGTGTTGAAGAACGTCCCGTAGTTGATCGTGGGCGCCCCTGCGGCCTTTGCGGCTGCGATCGTCGGATATGTCTGTCCCGAGAGGTTTATGAAGAGGCTGGTGAAGTCAACTCCGCCAAGCAAGAGGCCGATTGGCGGCATGATTATGTCGCTTACTAGAGAGCTGACAACCCGGCCAAACGCTGCTCCGATGATGACGGCCACAGCCAGGTCGAGCACATTCCCCCTAAAAAGGAACTCTTTTAGATTCTTGGGCCTGCCCCCTTCTCCCGCTCCCTCTCCAAACTTATCCGCCATCTTGTCGGCTATCGGATCACTTCCACTGTCGCCTGCCGGCGCGGAACTGCCCGCCGCGTCATCACTACCTGCACTATCCATATGTAACCTCCTCTACTGCGAGCTCGAGCGGCTCGGGACGATTATATGGTGTGCAAGTAAGCAATCCTGAGTTTTCCACCACTGGTTTCGCAGGCTCCGAGATTGGCTACAGCATTGGTTACAAAGCTGCCGTTCTTGAAGTCCTCGGTAAGAGTATACGTACCGTCACCGTTCGTACGGCTACTGATCTTGAACTCTCTATTAAACGTGGCTGCCGTCCGGTCGTTGCCGCAAGTGCCCGCGTCTGGGGAGCTACTTGCATAGGGGCTGTAGTGCTGGGTCTGGCCTGCCGCCGAGACGTGGCCACCGCCGAACATAAGAGCTACAATAGCCTTTTGCCTGCTGTGCTGCTTTGTTGATTTTTCATCCTCTAAATTGCCTCCATGCGATTTTGGTGTATTGCCGTGCCCACCAGCACTTTTCACAATCAAACGCTACCACTTACACGCTTGGTCTCACGCGTCCAACGGTCCTGCACCGAGAATGTACATCGATTGGACGTTAGGCCGCCGATCTAGCCAGGGGGCTTTGGCTGGCTCGCTGGTCGTCTTTCCGTCTGGCTTGCCCCTAAGCTCAGTTGTCCCAGGCGCGCACGGCGTAGCAGCTCGCCCGCTACTGCGGCTATTAGCACTCCGACCACGACCGCAGGAATATCTTCTATCTTGAAAGCGCCCAGGGCAACCAGCAAGGTTGTGGCTCCCGCAGGCGGGTGTGATGCGTTCAGTGCGAGCGCGATCAGCAGGGTCAACGCCAGAGCTATCGCGGACGCGAGTGCGCGGCCCCACGTCAACTGGTGCGCCGTCAGCAGTACCGGATCGTGGTAGGCTCCCAGGGCGAAGACGGCCGCAAAGCCCGCCAGCAGGCCAATCGCGTGGCCAGCCACGGTGTTGTAGAAGCGGGAGGCGGGGTGCGCAGAGCTCTCGGCCTGCAAGTAGGCCGTCGGGTCGAGGCTGGGGAAGAGCCAGGGGTACCCGTTGCCCAGCCCAGACAATATTCCGGCAAGCAACGCCACCCCGCCCACGGTCAACATGAGTAAGCCTGCTGCCCCCGGTGCCCATATCAACTCCTGCATGGTCGTGGGCGTCTGCTTCTTCGGCATAGAAGCAGCCTAGTTCAGAAGACTTCTCGGAGGGGACAGTGAGTGCCTGTGGAGCGTGCGTCTTGACCTGGGTCTTGAGCCAGGAGATCTGTCTGTCTGTCTCCTCGCACGAGTCCTCGGCCGCCGTTTCAAGTTCTTTGTCGTGCAGCGACATCGCGGCCTGGTGAACGCTGTCCCACTTAGACAGGGTGGCGTTCGCCAGCACCAGCAGGTCTTGCAGGTCCGCGAGTGTACCGAGCGGGCCGACCCGCTCGCCGTGGAAGAGGGCGCCACGTAACATCTGCACTTGCCCGTTCTTGCCTTTATCCTCACCGTACTTTTTGACAAAAGGCTCCAACCTGGTAATGTGGGCGCGCGACCACTGGGCCAACTGCTTGCATTGGTTCTGCACTTCGGCGTCTCGGTCGTGGCGTTCGGCCACCATCGTGAAGGCGTCCGCCAGGTTCCGCTCGCTGTGGCTGACCATCGAGAGATATTTGCTTAGTTCCATACTCTTCCCCCTTCACGTTTGCGCGAGATGCTACCGCCTAAGACTGATCTTGACGGCTGCGAACTTGAGGTGGGGCTGCTTGCTCACAGGATCCCACGAAGTGATGGTGAGTTCGTTCGCCGCCCGTGTATGGGCACCTTGATCCTGCCCGTCACCGCCTTCTTTCTCGTCCCAGTAGCCATAATGGAAGGGCACAAATACGTGTCCCTCTTCAATGTCGCCGATGCGCGCCGGACCGTGCAGCTTACCGCGGCGCGACTCAACTTCAACGATGTCGCCCTCTGAGATGCCGTATCTGCCGGCATCCTTAGCGGAGAGCTGGACAAAGACCTCCGGCGCGGCGGCCTGCAAGTTCCTGGAGCGCGCCGTCTTGGTGCGTGTGTGGAAGTGATATACGAGGCGGCCGGTGGAGTACCATAGGGGGTACTGCTCATCGGGCACCTCCTCGGGAGGGACATAATCGGCGGCCTTGAGGAAGGCCCGCCCGGCGGGATTGAGGGCCTTGTACTGGTCGACGGTGATCGCTGCTCCTGTGGCAAGGTCGTGGCCATACTCCTCACAGTAGCTCGGGTCGGTGGGGAAGACGGCATCTTCATAGAGGCGCACTTTGCCTTCCGGATATTGCTCGTTACAGGGCCAGGGGATGCCGGAGCCGCCCGTGAGCTTGGCGTAGCTTATGCCTGTGTAGTCGCAAGGCCGGCCCTTGCTGCACGCCTTCCATGCCTCGAACGCCTCTTCCGGCGTACTCCACTTGATGAGTGGAGCGCCGTTCTTATCCTGCAGGTCCATACGCCGTGCGTATTCCAGGAAGATGTCAAAGTCGCTGCGAGCCCCTACAGGAGGCTCAACGGCTTTGTAAGATATATGCACGGTGCGGTCGGTGTTTGTGAAGGTGCCTGTCTTCTCGCCCCAGATGGCAGCGGGTAGCACCAGGTCGGCGAGTTGCGCAGTCTCGGTAAGAAAAGCGTCCTGGACCACGACGAAGAGCCCCTCTTTCTTGAGGATCCGGCGGATGCGACTGACCTCCGGCATTGAGACGGCGGGATTGGTGCAGATGATCCAGAGGAGACGTATCGAGCCCTCCTCGGCGTAACGAAAGATCTGCAAGGCGTGTGTGGGTGGGGTGCTGTGCGGGATACGCCCTGCATCGACGTTCCAGAGGCGGGCCAGCTCCTCAACGTGTTCCATGTTGCTCCAGTTGCGGAAGCCGGGCAGCTCGCCGTTCGCGCCGCACTCGCGGGTGTTCTGCGAGGTAGGCTGGCCGTTCATCTGCAAGATGCCACAACCTGGTTTGCCAATAAGCCCCTTTACCAAGTGGATGTTGTTCATCTGCACAGCCGCAGCAGTGGCCTGCATCGACTGGTAGACGCCTTGCAGGCAACTCGATATAAGCCTGGGCGCTGTGCCGATAATCTCAGCGGCCGCCTTTAGCTGCATGGTAGGTACGCCAGTGACCTGCTCAACGCGCTCAGTGGGCCACTTTGCAACGGTCTTCTCCAACTGCTCAAAGCCGATAGTATGTTTCTCTATGTAATCGTGGTCAACCTGGCCTGACTCAATTAGCAGGTTAAGGATGCCGTTCAGCAACGGCACATTCGTGCCCGCGCGTGGTGCGAGGTGAATATCGGCCTCGCGAGCAGTGGCGGTGCGGCGCGGGTCGGCTACCACCAGCTTCGGTCTGTTCGGGCCGGCAAGCCTGTCGAGAATCCTCGCCCACAGCACTGTCTGCGTCGCCGCGACGTTGTGTCCAACCATGAATAGGGCGTCGGTGAGGTCCAAATCTCTGTACGAGCATGTTTGACCGTCACAGCCAAAGCTCTCGATCATAGCGGTCGCCGCAGTAGCGGTGCAGAGGCGCGTGTTGCCGTCCATGTGGGGGGTACCCAGGCCTGCTTTACCGATCACGCCGAGGGTGTAATATTCCTCTATGAACATCTGGCCCGTGTTATAGAAGCCAATTGCCCCGGCGGTATACTTCTCCATGATCTCTTTCGACTGGCCAACGAGGATGGACATCGCTTCGTCCCAGGTCGTCTCAACAAGATTGTCGCCCCGCCGCACCAGGGGAGCCTTGAGCCGGTCGGGGCTGTTGTTTGCCTCCCAGCCGTTGAGCCCTTTCGGCCCGAGCCTACCATGATTCACACGGTCAACTGCTCGTCCGCGAACGCCTACAATACGCCCATCCCTGACGCCGATGTCGAGACCGCAACCATTAGAGCAAAGCACGCAGGCAGATTGCACCCACTGCTCCGGCTCCTCCAGCGTGCGCTCATCGACCCGCACAGGCCAGGCGTCGTAGAAAGGAGTGCGCTCACCCCAGACGTCCTGGATACTATCCCTCGTCTCATGCATAGCGTTCCTCCGTGTACAAGATGGTGCAGCCAACTCCAAACAGAGGTCAGAAAATCAGAGCCACATGAGAATAGGCATAATAAGTGCCATTGTGAGCCTTTGTATGAGTAGAGAGCTTGTGCTCTGTTTAGCTGCCAGTCGCTGACCAGGCACTAACGTAAGATACATCCCTCGTGTGAGCGCTCCCGCAGCCCGGCCGGAAAACGCTATGCTTACCAAGCTCAAGCTGACGCGTGGTCACAAGTAAAAAGCCGATCTGCCTGGAAAACGCCCTGCTCGAACGTTCCTCCGTATACAAGTTTCAACAGCAGTTACCTCGCTTCACCCATGCCCGTGAAGTGTCGTCCTCCGTCCTTGCCACACCTGGCGCGGCTGCTCATATTTATTCCAGTTTGCCGCAGAAGGAGGTGAGTGTGTAGCACGATGCCAGCCTGCCAGGATTATATTTCCTGGCTTATATAATTGTATCTAGCTCTTGCAACTGTACCCGAAGGAAAGTGGGAGTGACGAAAAAGGCAGAGGGGTGGTAAAGTCGGAGTAATGGAAAAGCAAACAGACACAGAACAGGTAAGCTGCCTCCACTGCGGGAGAAACAGCAGAGTACACAAAGCAGGTCGCAACAGCACAGGGTCGCAGCGTATGAGCTGTAAGGAGTGCCGGCGCTACTTCACACTCCAGCGCAAGCCAATGGGCTACTCAGAAGGGTTGGCAGGCTCTTGCTCGTGCCCTTCGCATGTTCACCTGGCACTACAACAGGCGCAGGCGTCTAATATTGCGTCAAACTATATTTCGTAATGGCTTGCCTCTTGCCTTTTAGTCGCTCTCAACAGTCGTGTGGTGAAGTGATATAGCTCCAACTGTGAATAAGTTATCGCAGCCACCAGAATCAGGAATTGCACCCGCCAAACGTGGAAGAGATGGCCAACAAAAACGGTCTGATTAGCAATCAACCCTCGGAGCTCTAGCGGTACTTTGTCGGTTTGGGAACGGCTGCCTTCGCAAGTGGGACAGTAGAGACAAAACTAGCAAGCGTGGGAGCATTTTGTGCTCATCTCGGACGCTTTCTCACTCCTGATTTCGCCAGCTCCTCTGCCTAGAAACCTGTTAGCCAAAACCAACAAAGTACCGCTAGTTGTTGAGGTAACACTCGCTGCCGTGCATCAAAGGTCAAACGACTCGGAGGGAGCCAACACCTGGAGTTCGCTCGAAGTGTAGAAGCTCCTCGATTTGTCAATGGGGTGCCTCATTTTACCATGCCTTACGGCTGATCGCTGCGAACCGCTATGCATTCTATTGAGACAAGAAGCCCACGCGGCAGCTGGACTATAGGCGTAGAGCGCGCCGGTGGATTCTCGGAAAAGAACTCTGCGTAGAGCCGGTTGAGGGTCGCGAAGGCTGCGGCATCGGCGCAGAATACGGTCGTCTTTACAACGTCCCCTAGACTGCTACCGGCGGCCTGGAGCACCACGGAAAGGTTTTCGAAAGCCTGCCGTGCCTGCTCCTCGAAGCTCTCCCCGGCTGCGTTGCCTGTTGCAGGGTTCACTCCGGCCTGCCCCGATACGAAAAGCAGATTCCCTACCCCTACCACCTGCGAGTAGGGTCCGAGCGGCTTGGGCATAGCTGCGTTTACAATAGGCCCATGTTGTAGGGGCTCATGTTGTAGCGACATTTTCCGGTCCTCCTATGGTTGTTGGCTGCCACCAACCGATCCTATCCTGTTGACAGGTTGGAACCGGCTGGTCATCGTTCGATTATTATCCGCGACCACGTACCAAATCACAAAGAACCCTACTATATGCATCGCATCAACAAGCGACGGCATATGCACAGCAATTTTCCTGGGACTGCCAGGACTTCCTAGTAGGTACATAGGTGCGGCATTCTCGTAGTGGAGCCCTCTAACCAGAACAGTGATCAAAGAGTAACAAGGTGCATGAAGAGATCGAACTTCTTCATGCACCTTGTGACATCCGGTCATCTGCTCAGAAGCGGATCGCAGACTATCGGGCCCTACCCGGATAGGATAGAATAGGAATCTACCCGGGCTCAGCACCTTTACCGGCATGTATGGGAGGTGTTACGCTGCTTTTCAGGTGGGTCAGGCTATGTCTCCTTCGCAGCAGGCGCCGACTTCACCTCTGCCTCGGCCGCCATGCTTGCCTCTTCGGCTGCCAGGTTCGCTTCTTCGGCCTCGTGCGCGTCAAACTTGGCGCTTAGCTGAGCTTGCTCCTGGGCAAGTGTCGCCAGGCGCTCGGTGGCCTCGGTGCCCGCAGTCGGAACGGCTGACACTGTGGTGGCCGTAGG
>JALYYZ010000326.1 GCA_030945985.1 Chloroflexota bacterium | reverse complement strand
GCGATACTCAACACCGGGCCTTCTTCCACCTAGAGAATAGAAAAGCGGGACAAGTGGAAGCAGTACTGCTTCCACTTGTCCCGCTTTTCTATTCTCTAGGTGGAAGAAGGCCCGGTGTTGAGTATCGCACGGCTCCCTTCGGAAAATGCTGTCTCTACTTGTGTGAGCCAGTGCCCGGTGACGGCGGCGCGGCCCCATGCATCGGCGGCTTTCCAGACATCCCACCTGAGCTGAGTGCCAGCGTGACTATCTTCGATATCTGTGCCCGGCTGATGGGGCTGCCTGGGCGGAAGGTACCGTCAGCATAGCCGCCTATAACATTGTGACTCACCTCGCTTTGTACGTAGCCATAGGCCCAGTTGTCGGGCAGCACGTCTACGAATGTGGGCGACCGTGGGTACTCGGGAGTCCAGTTACTTGCGAGCACCAGGATCTTTGCGGCCTGGGCCCGCGACACAGGGTTGTTGGGCAGGAATGTGCCGTCAGCGTAACCACCCAGCACGCCCCGCAGGTTCGCTGTTTCAATATAGGTGTAGTAGGTGCTGCCGGGCGGGACATCGCTGAAAGTTGGGGTGACCGGATCAAACAGGTTCCAACCCGAAGCAAGTACAACCACCTTGGTGAACTGTCCCCTGGTGCTGTTGCCATTTGGCCGGAAAAGTCCGTCAGGGTAACCTGAGACTACCCGCATACAGTAGAGGTTCGAGATGAAGCTATAGGCCCAACTGCTGTCGGGGAGATCGTAAAAGAGCATGTTGCAAGGTCCTGGCGTCCAGTCCGGCCTCGGCAGAGGTGTATCGGTAGGTGGAGCAGGCACTTCCGTATCGGTAGGCAACGGAGGCGGAGGCTGGGCCGTATCTGTGGGGCCGGGAGGTGGGACAGTCGAGATACTGGTCGGTGTGCGCGTAGGAGTGCGCGTGGAGGTACGGGTCGCTGTCCGGGTTGGAGTGCGCGTCGCGGTCGCTGAGGGGAGTGGTGGAGGGTTCCCCGCAGTCGGTATCCACATAACGGCATCGAACCAGACGTTGAGACCCTGCTCGCCTGTGACGTCACTCAACGTCACGACAGCAGATTGGTCGCTCGTGAAGTTGTAGCGTCCCACTTGCGCCCAGCTACCCGTGCCCAGGTTGGTGATCGCTGCCTGGCTTATGTAGGCGTCCCTCACGCCGTCCGCTGTATTGACCACATAATGAGCATTGGCAGTGTCGGCCCGACCGTTGTCGACGTAGGGCACGAACGCGTAAAGATCATAGCTCCCGGAAGACGGTAGGTAGGCAGTCCAGCTGGCAGAGTTCGCGCTCCCCTGTTGTGATGCCACAGATAGAGTGCGGTAGCTGTTGGAGCCCCCATACCCACCGGCGTAGGTCCACCAGTTATGGGTCGGGTCTATTTGTGCAGGCACAGGCGCGAAGTCGGCGTCGGTGTTGTCGACCTGCGCAGCAAACGAGCTGTCACGGCGCACGAGGGCCATATAGTGCGTCCAGTCCCAGTTGGGGCCGGGATCGCGGTGCGACTGGTTGGGTATTTCGGAGTGTCCGATGATGTGCGTCCGGTCTTTGGGGATGCCGTACTTGTCGGCGATAGACCTGGCTAATGCGGACGAAGCCTGGTACATCGATTCGGTGTACCAGCCCGTCTGGTTCATATATCCTTCATGCTCGATACCGATGGCACGCACATTATAGTCCCAGACGCCTGTGTGATAGGCGGTGTTGAGATCTCGCACCATCTGGGTGATCTGCCCGTCGGACGACCTGATCACGTAGTGGGCGCTCACCTGAGAGCTAGGGTTCTGGAACCAATTTATGGCCGAGGTGTAGCTACCTTCAGTGTCGTGAATAACGATCAGGTTCAGTGGCGGGTACGGTCGCCCGACGGTGTAGTTATTGGTGTCGGCCGGCACCCAGACGGCAGGACCATAATCGTCACTATTAGGCCTGGGCGCTAGCGGCGCAGGCAGGTTCTGCACGGGCGACGGGATCAAGCTTATCTGCTCGCCGGAGATAAGTGTCAGGCTAGCGCCCTCCCCCACAACCCTGTAGACCTCACGGGCGTATTCTTCGCGCACGCCAGGCACTGCTGAGCCGGAGTATTCCTCAACGGCAGAGTACCAGCTTTCCAGACGGCTCCTGCTCTTCTGGCTGAGGTTGCGTGCCATATCACTCAATAGGGCAGCGCCCGCATTGATATTGGCGGGAGCGTACTTCTTGATGGCGTCCAGAGGCAGGCCCGTCAGGGCGGCTGCGCGCTGCAACGTGCCGTTCGGGGCATCTATAAGGTGCATTATCCCGTAGCCATTGTCGTCGCCCGGTGTACCATCGCGCTGCTCCCAATGCGACTCGACATAGCCCAGCGCCAGCAGGAGCTGTGGAGGTACATTATAGTGCCGCGCGGCAGTTGCGAACGCAGCCTGCACCCCCTCAGGCGCAGGAGCCATTTTAGCCTGCCCCGGCTGGGAGAGAAGCAACAGCGCTGTTGCGCACAGGGCGAGGAACAAGCAGCGCCATGCACGCAGGGTTGCGTGTCGGGTGCTATGCGCGACTTCTCGCCTACCGGCTACTTTTCTCACCATGGGCGGTTACCTCTGCGGATACAAGGGTGTGAAACTTATATTTATGACGAGTCGGATGCGCGCCGGTTGCGCAAACATCAGGCACCACGGAGCATTGAGAGCTGAAAGGCTAAGTTGACAGGGGATAACCCCGCCGAGTGCAACCTCTACCTGACATTACCTCGCATGACCTCATTGTACGAGCAGTCACGCTTGCGGTCAATAGGTTAGTGCGCCCGCCTGGGAAAAGCCTCTGCATGCTAGCGAGGTTCCCAGAGCTACTGCGGGGAGGGGAGCAGGCCCATATGCTTTTGAAAGGTAGATAGTCAGCCTACTTCAGTTCGAGTCCGTGAGAAGCCCTGTTCTGAAAAAGCCGTGCGTAAAACGGCAGTATTGAGCACTTTTCCGTGATGCTGTTGTTCTGAGAGGCTCTCAGCGCGTCCGGCTTCATAGCAAACGGGTAGGCTGAGTAGTTACTTTGAAAGTGAAACGAAGAAATCAGAACCCGTAGGGTTCTGATTTCTTCGTTTGGCAAGAAGCGCTCTTCCCCCAGGAGCTCGATGAAGATGCACCAGCACATAAGAGCCCTGATGGCTGGAGCATCATGCTTGACAGTGAATACGCGGGGTGTATAATAGTCCCGAGGTCTAATGCGCCCGGACCCGCCACCACGGCAACAAATAGGAGGAACAGCACCCTATGACGTATGTCATTACAGAGCCATGTATCAATGTGAAGGACGCCGCTTGTGTGGACGTCTGCCCTGTGGACTGCATCCACCCTCGTAAGGACGAACCAGGATTCGACGATGTTATGCAACTTTTCATCAACCCCGATGAATGCATCGACTGCGGTGCCTGCGAGCCGGAGTGCCCCGTGAACGCCATCTACCCGGAAGATGATGTACCCGACGAGTACCAGTCGTATATCGCGAAGAACGCAGACTTCTTTAACCAGTAGGAGGCGTCTCCCAGCTTTTCAGGAGGGCAGGCCGCTGACCTGCCCTCTACGATTGCCTCTTTTGGGGCCTACTCTACACCGCCGCAATATAAGTCCCTTGCAACTAGGGAGCGCGCCGAGCCCCTCAATGCGTACTAGTATCCAACCACTAACCACTAGCCACTAGCCACTATCGTATGCCTGTACTCAAAACAACGATAGCTACCCAGTCGGAGCCGTACCGCCAGAATTACGAGCAGATGTCCATCCAGGTGCTGGAGCTAAAGCGGCGGCTCACGACGGTGCAACAGGGAGGCGGACTTGAGGCTCTGGCCCGGCACAAATCGCGCAACAAGCTCCCCGTCCGCGAGCGAGTCGAGCTGCTTCTGGACCCTGGCACGTCGTTCCTGGAGTTCAGTACGCTTGCGGCATGGGATATGTATGATGGCGATGCGCCGGGTGCGGGTATCGTGACCGGCATCGGTGTGGTCTCCGGCAAACAGTGCATCATCGTAGCGAACGATGCCACGGTCAAAGGCGGCACCTACTACCCGATCACCGTCAAGAAGCATCTCAGGGCGCAGGAGATTGCCGAAGAGAACCACCTGCCCTGCATATACTTGGTCGACTCGGGCGGGGCGTTTCTGCCTTTGCAGGCCGACGTCTTTCCAGACAGAGAGCATTTCGGGCGCATCTTCTATAACCAGGCGAACCTGTCGGCAAAGGCCATCCCGCAGATAGCCGTGGTAATGGGCTCGTGTACGGCAGGAGGAGCCTACGTGCCCGCATGTCCGACGAGACGGTGATCGTAAGGGGCAACGGCACGATCTTCCTGGGAGGACCCCCACTGGTCAAGGCGGCCACCGGCGAGGAGGTTACCGCTGAAGAGCTTGGCGGGGCCGACGTGCATGCTCGCACCAGCGGCGTAGTTGATCACTACGCCCTGGACGACAGGCATGCGCTGGCGATCACGAGAGATATAGTCTCGAACCTGGGCCGGCGTAACGGATGCCCCTGGGAACTCAGCGAGCCCGAGCCACCGGCCTACGATCCTGCGGAGATCTATGGCATAGTAGAACGTGATCCCCGCCGCCCGTATGACGTGCGTGAGGTGATCTCCCGCATAGTGGACGGCAGCCGCCTACATGAATTCAAGGCTCTTTACGGCACAACTCTGGTATGTGGCTTTGCGCGGATCATGGGCTACCCCGTGGGCATTATCGCCAACAACGGCATACTATTTTCTGAAAGCGCGCTCAAGGGGGCGCACTTTATCGGGCTCTGCACTCAGCGACGCATCCCACTGGTCTTTCTGCAAAACATTACCGGCTTTATGGTTGGGAAGGAGTACGAGAACCGCGGCATCGCCAAAGATGGGGCTAAAATGGTGATGGCAGTGGCCAATGCTCGGGTGCCGAAGTTCACTGTGATCACGGGCGGCTCGTTCGGCGCGGGCAACTACGCTATGTGCGGGCGCGCCTACGCGCCCCGCCAGCTCTGGATGTGGCCCAATGCGCGCATCTCCGTGATGGGCAGTCAACAGGCGGCTAACGTCCTGCTGACTGTCCGCCTAGACAACCTTAGGGCACAGAAGAAGGATATGACGCCTGAAGAGCGCGAGGCATTCACGCGTCCTACCCTGGAGAAATACGGGACGGAGGGGAGCCCATACTATTCTACGGCGCGCCTCTGGGACGATGGTATCATTGATCCTGTTGACACACGCACGGTGCTGGGCCTGGGCATATCTGCGTCCGGCAACGCCCCTATACCCGCCACGAACTTTGGCGTATTCAGGATGTAGCATGTCACAGAACCCCTACAACAATCTGCTCGTCTCGACCGAGAACAAGGTCTGCCGCGTGGTGCTCAACCGCCCCGAGCTGCACAACGCCTTCAATGCTGAGCTGATCGGCGAGCTGCACACTGTCTTCGAAGCGGTTGCTGAGCGAGCGCCCGATCAGGTGCGCGTGGTGGTGCTCTCGGGCGCGGGCAAATCGTTCTGTGCAGGGGCGGATGTCAACTGGATGCGGGCAAGCCTGGACGCCACGCAGTCGGAGAACGTCGGTGACGCCCTCCGCATGGCCCATATGTTCGACGTTATCGACAGGTGCCCCGTTCCTGTGATTGGGCGCGTGCATGGCGCGTGCATTGGTGGAGGCGTAGGGCTTGCCGCCGTGTGCGACATCGTGGTAGTCTCTCCTGAGACAAAGTGGGCCTTCTCAGAGGCAAAGCTGGGCATTGCTCCCGCCGTGATTTCTACCTTTGTGCTGCCCAAGATCGGACAGAGCCACGCCCGCGCCCTCTTCTTCACTGCGGAGCGCTTTTCCGCCGAGCGCGCCGTACAGATCGGCCTCGCGCATTCAGTTGTGCCTGCGGAAGGGCTCGACGTCGAGGTGGAGCGCCTGGTGGCCGAAGTACTCAGCAGTGGGCCGCACGGCATCGCGCGCGCTAAAATGCTGATTCGCGCTGCGGCGGAGATGTCTCATGCAGAAGCGATCCAGTTCACCGCAGAGACGATAGCGGCCCTGCGCGTAGGTCCCGAGGGACAGGAAGGCCTGAAGGCTTTCCTTGAGAAGCGGCATGCCGCATGGCGAGTTGATGCAGATAAGTAAGCTTCTAATCGCGAACAGGGGAGAGATCGCCGTGCGCATCGCACGCGCCTGCCACGCGATGGGTATTCGCGCGGTTGCGGTCTTTTCGGACGCCGACAAGACGGCTATGCACGTGCGCGCCTGTGACGAGGCGTACCGCATTGGGCCTGCTCCAGCCTCAGAAAGCTACCTTCGAGCCGATGAGATAATCATGGCTGCCCAGAGAGCAGGCTGCCAGGCGGTCCATCCCGGCTACGGCTTCCTCTCAGAGCGGGAAAGTTTCGCACGCGCCGTTTTAGAGGCCGGCTTGATCTGGATAGGTCCACCGCCCGAGGCTATCGCGCTGATGGGCTCGAAAATCGAAGCCAAGCGTCTCGCGGAGGCGCACGGGGTGCCCCTGGTACCAGGCTACTTCGGAGACGACCAGTCGCCCGCAAAGTTGCTCAGCGAAGCCGAGAAAGTCGGATACCCTTTGCTGGTGAAAGCATCGGCCGGTGGTGGTGGCAAAGGAATGCGCGTTGTAGAGGCTCCGGACGGGCTCGAGGAAGCCATAGACGGCGCAAGGCGCGAGGCGCAGGCTGCCTTTGGTGACAGCAGCCTTATGTTGGAGAGATATCTGTCCGAGCCGCGCCATATCGAGGTGCAGGTGCTGGGCGACAGCCACGGCAACCTCATCCACCTGGGGGAGCGCGACTGCACGGTGCAGCGCCGCCACCAGAAGGTGATCGAAGAGAGCCCTTCGCCTGCAGTCGACGACGAGATCAGGAGCAGGATTACCGCCTCGGCGTTGGCGCTGGCTCGTGCGGCAGGTTATACAAACGCAGGCACCGTCGAGTTCATATTTCAGGACGGACAATACTACTTCCTTGAAATGAATACCCGCCTCCAGGTCGAGCACCCGGTGACCGAGGAGGCATTGGGCATCGACCTTGTGCAACTGCAAATAAGGATCGCCTCGGGCGAAGAATTGCCCATCAAGCAGAGTGATGTTCGCTTCGTGGCTCACTCTTTCGAGGCGCGCCTCTATGCGGAAGACCCTGAGCGTGGCTTCCTGCCGTCAACCGGCACGATCACCCGTATGCGCGCTCCTCTTCCCGCGCTCGGTGCGCGTGTAGACGCAGGCGTGGACCAGGGCGACAGCATAACCCCCTACTACGATCCGATGATCGCCAAGCTAATCGTCTCCGGCAGCAGCCGCTCGGAGGCGCTGGCGCGGATGAGGGACGCGCTCGATAGCACCGAGGTCGAGGGGGTGCGTACCAATCTTGATTTCCTCCGCTGGCTCTTCGCTCAACCGCAGATCGCGAGTGGCGACTTCTCAACGCGCTTTATAGAACGATATTACCAGTCGGACAACAGTGATCCCTCGACGCTGCCCGTGCCTGCTGCGCCGGTAGAGATGCTACTCGCGAGCGCTGCCGTCTTTGTCATCGCCCCTGCAACGCTGCGGCAGGCAACCACTGACACATGGCCCGACCCCTGGCACCGGGCGGCCTGGAGACAGGCCAGGCAGGATATGGATGTGTCACTGCTTTTTGCCGGTCAAAGGTACCACGTTACCCTTAGTGAGACCTCGACCGGCGCTGGGACCGAGAACTATGCAGCCGTAGTCACCTGGGGCGACACATCAATATTCAGCGGCGAGATCGCGGTAAAGCTGCCCCGTCCTGTGCCCGGAGCGGATGATACTCCACAAGTAATGCAACTGCAAATAGAAGGGCAGCCGCTACAGTCCCTCTCCTACAGGGCTCCGCCTGCCGGCCGTGACGGGGTCGTGCTCCTGTATAACAGGCGTGTCTACCTGGTTCAGTTAGCCCCACCTCTATCTACCGACACGTTAGGCACAACGGTACACAAACTGGACGATGATAGCCTGGAGAGCCCTATGCCCGGCAAAGTGCTCAAGCTTTTTGTCACCGACGGTGACGAGGTAAACGACGAGCAGCCGCTGGTGATCATCGAGGCCATGAAGATGGAGTTTACCGTGCGCGCCCCACACAGCGGCAAGGTCGCGCGCGTGCTCTGCAGCGAAGGCGACCAGGTGGCAGTCGGTGATGTGCTGGTGGAGATGGAGAAGTAGCTATGCCGCCGGCAATGCCAGTCGAGGTAAGTGTCTACGAAGTTGGTCCACGCGACGGCCTGCAGAACGAGAAGGGCGCCGTGCCTGCTGAAGCGAAGGTAAAGTACATCGACATGCTGTCACAGTCGGGCCTCCCGTATATTGAGGCGACGTCGTTCGTCAGCCCCCGTGCAGTCCCGCAGCTTGGCGACGCAGGCGAAGTGATGGCTCGTATCGAGCGGGCTCCCGGCGTGCACTACCCTGTGCTTGTGCCTAACGAGAAAGGGATGCTGAGAGCACTCGAGGCGGGCGCTACCGAGGTGGCCGTATTCACCGCAGCCTCGGAGGGCTTCACCATGGCTAATATCAACATGACCATCGAACAGTCGTTGCAGAGCTTTGCGCCCGTTATGGAACTGGCGCGCGAACATCAGATTGCCGTGCGTGGATATGTCAGTACCGCGTTTGGTTGCCCATACGAGGGATATGTATCCCCGAACAAGGTGCGGGAAGTTGCGATGGCCTTGTTTGCGCTCGGGGTGAGCCAGGTCTCGCTGGGAGATACTATAGGAGTCGCAACGCCCAACCAGGTAGCTGAGGTGATTGCGCCTATCACGGACGAAGTGCCTATTGAGAAGCTGGCGGTACACTTCCACGACACGAGAGGCACGGCTCTTGCCAACGTCTTAGCGTCGCTGGAGATTGGCGTCACAACTATCGACAGCGCGTCGGGTGGCCTCGGAGGGTGCCCCTACGCGCCCGGCGCTTCAGGCAACCTTGCCACCGAGGACCTCCTCTACATGCTCAATGGCATGGGCGTGAAAACCGGCGTCGATATCGACAAAGTGGCGGCGGCCTCGTTGTACATTCTCGATCTACTCGGCAAGCCGCCCGCAAGCAAGTACCTGCAAGCGATGCTTGCCTCGTGCGAGCCTTAGGCGTCTGAACGGAGGAGGAAGCGTGCCCAGTATACGCAAGGTGCTGATCGCAAATCGCGGGGAGATTGCTCTTCGCATTGTGCGCGCCTGCGCCGAAGCGGGCAAGGAATCGGTTGCTGTCTTTTCGGAAGCCGACCGCACCGCGCTTCATGTGCGGCAGGCAGATGAAGCCTACCCTATCGGCCCCGCACCC
>JALYYZ010000312.1 GCA_030945985.1 Chloroflexota bacterium | reverse complement strand
GGTGTACATCGTGCAAGAGTTATAACTGATATAGAGTAGATCAGGGGAGCCATTAGCTTATGGGATTACCCCGCCTCATGAAATAATAGCCCAGGGCGCCCAAACCTGCTACCACCAGCATACCACCAACGAGATACAAGCCCGAGTTCCTACCACCTTGTTCTACTGTGCCACCCTCGACCACTGCCTTAGTCACTGTAGCTGTGGTTACAATGGTGCGAGAGGGTTGACCTGCTGTTGCTGTTGCTGTTGCTACATCTGTTGCGGTGGCCGTTGCTACAATGGTAGAGGAGGGCCGTACAGGCTGCGCAGGGGTCGAGAGTGCTGTAGATGTAGAAGCAGCTTGTGCAGGCGGCATTGTTGGCGTAGGACTATCTATGCTGAGTGGAGTATTAGTCACCGTCCGAGGTGGTACCTGGGGGAGATGAGTCGGGCGAGCAGGTAGGAGAGTAGGGACGGGAGTTCGCGTGTGCAGAGGTGCGGTGGTTGACGTAGGTCGGGGCGAATTGCCGGAGTAGCCGGTGGCGTCTTGCTTCACCGCATCATACACGGGCTGAGGGGAAAAGTCGGGGTTGACCATGGCGAAATAGTATTCCGCCTTCTCGGGTGGAATGTCACCAACCTGGCGGAAATACCAGATAAAGATCGTCCCCGCCCATGTCCAATGCTTGCGCGCATAGTCGACGCCCTGTACCGTCCACTGAGCTTGCTGCTCGGGAGTGACGTGCCTCCAATAGTTCTTTTCGGCCTCGGGTAGCGACTCGGGAGAAGCGTTCCAGCCATACTCATCAATCCAGATGGGACGTGACGCGTCACTGTTTTGCACCATCACATCGTGTAGCAGCTCAACGCGCCGAAAGTTCAGCACATTCGGCCCCGGCGCAGCATCAGGCGGTTGGTCCAGGCCGTATGCATTGGCCGAAGCAATATCGAAATTGCCTTTGACGCCGGCAGCATAAAGCCCTTTCCAATAGTCGATCTCGTTCATGTTACCTGCAAGTCCCACCCTCTCCAGGGTCATAGCCATAGGCGCGCTGAGCAGAGCGACATCGGGGTGAGATGCCTTCACCACCGGATAGACGGCCTTGAGCATTCCAGCATAAGCAGCGGGGTCTACAGCCTTTCCCGGCACCCACTCACCTGTAAGGTTTGGCTCATTCCAAAGTTGAACATAATTGATGCGGCCTTTGTAATGGTCCAGCAAGGCATTGGTGAAGTCGGCAAGGTCGCCGTTGCTCTTCAGAGGCATGTCTGTGCTCGGGTCGGCCTTCGCCCAGGCGGGAGCATGGTCGATCCGGGCTAGTATGCTCAAGCCATACTTACCGGCCAGGTCTACTATCTGGTCGAACTTCTCCCATGATGACTTTTGCCACTTGTCGTCGTAGAAGTAACCCTTCTTGAACTCGATCTCCTGCCAGGGGAATTCCTGCTTGATCCACTTGATATTGGCCTGCTGAATCATCTGCAGAGTGCGCTCTATCTTGACCGTCTCTACCTCTTTGTGCAAGAAGACGTTTACGCCATACTGATTGTCCGGTTTCGCGCTCTGGGCCTGCGCGGGTGGTTGAAAGGAGACATAAGAGCCTGTATAAAGGAGCATCAGGAAGAACAGTGCCGCAATCCTGGCGAACCGCACATGGTCGAGCCGTTTCAAAGCGCCCTTGTCTCTTTGTGCCTCTTTTTCGGTGGTGAAAGAAATACGCATGAATCCTTAACGAATAGTGGTACCCCCAGGTCTTTTCTAAGATACACCACGCCTGGAAAGGGTGCAATAATCCACAGTACTGAGGAGAGATGCCTTATTCCAAAGAACCAACCACTCAAGCCCCTCCGGAGAGGCTTGAGTGGTTGGTTACCCTTTCTAAAAGCATAGTTTACTTAAAGCTGCATCAAGCTTGGTGCAAAAGCTGATTGACACGACATGCGCGTAGAAGGTATACTCATACCGTGCTGGAGGCATGGCACGCCGTGCCGCAGACCAGCCGGACGACCTTTAACGGAGGCCCAGAGAGGCCGCCAAGGTTGGTGTATGCGTATATGTGCCGCCCGCCCAGCGGGTAACCGACCTTGCCAGACGTGCAAGGTTTTTTGTTACGTGTACACTCCTCCAGGAGGATAAGGATGAACACTGCTCACCACACTGCGACGCTCCCTTTTTACAGACTCGCACAGCCATTGAGCAAAGAGGCACATGTCGCTCGCGTGAAGTCTGCTTTACTAAGCGAGGCACACAACATCCTCGAGGCAGAAAGCTTCACGCAAGTTGTGCCCACCACGCTGACTGATATGGCAGGAGCGTGCGGAGACCCCGGCACACTCATAAAGGTCGATCTGCAAGGCTGCCAGGGATACCTGCGCCAAACCTCGCAACTGCATCTTGAACCGTTGATGCGTGAATTAGGCAGAGTTTACTCTGTAAGCAAGTCCTTCCGGAACGAGAGACGCAAAGATGAGCGTCATCTGACAGAGTTCACACTGGTGGAGGCGGAGGCCGCAGGCTGGGACCTTTATAGGATGATGGCGCTGATGGAGCGTTTAGTGAAAGGTATGCTGCGCCACGCCCATGAGGTGGCCGCAGCGAATATCAGTGCGCTAGGAGCCGGCCTCTATATTTTTGACAGTACGCCATTCGCACGCATCACCTACGATGAAGCGATAATCACCCTGCAAAAGAATGGTCACTTTATTGAATGGGGAGAAGATCTTTCTGCGGAGCATGAGCTGATCTTGACAGGTATCTATGGACCACTGTTTGTGACCCACTATCCTGTAGGGTTGCGCTTCTTCACAATGAAGGTGAGCCGTGATGACCCGCGCGTCGTGCAATGCTGCGATCTACTACTGCCCGGAGTAGGCGAAGTGATGGGCGCTTCCGAGACCGAGAACGACCCGGCGCTCCTGGAACACAAGCTGCAAACATCGCCTTCGATCATGCAAACACTTGACCTGGGGGGCAGCGCAGCCGATTATGCCTGGTACATCGAAATGCATAACAGGGCAAGCGAACTGCAAGCCGGCTTCGGCATGGGCTTCGAGCGGCTTGTGCGCTACGCCTGCGGCCTGACCACTGTTGCATGGCTGGTACTCTAGCCTGATGCAGCCGCCATTCTACGATCCCAATCTATCCTACCAGCAAAATTATGACCTGGGGCCTTTCGGCCTCTTCCTGGAGGAGCCTTCCGCAGAGGAGCAAGTCGAGCTTGACCTGCCGGAACAAGAGTGGGCAGAAGTAGCCGGGCTGCGGCTGAGGAGGCGCATAGGCATCCCAGCCGGGCCGCTACTCAACTCGAAGTTCACCGACGCTGCTTTCAAGTGGGGCTACGATCTTTGCCATTACAAAACGGTAAGGAGCCGTGAGTGGCCCTCGCATGACTCTCCAAACGTGCTCTATGTGCATGCAACCTCTCCGATAGAACCTTACCTCATCGGCCAAAACAAGCTGGTAGCACGCCCATTTGCAGACGGCGAGATAGTAGACTTGCAGCACCTCTCCATCACTAACTCGTTTGGCATGCCTGCTCAACCGCCAGCACACTGGCAAGCTGATATGGAGAGGGCCGCACGCGGGGCCGGGGCGGGCCAGGCGCTTATAGGTAGCGTTACCGGCACATTAGAGGAGGGCGGAGATGCCGACGACCTGGTGAAGGATCACGCCAGAGCTGCTGCCATGTGTACCGAGGCCGGCGCACACGCTGTCGAGGTAAATCTCTCTTGTCCCAACCTCGGAGGTCACGGCCTGATGTGCCACGATCCCGAGGCATCAGCGCGCGTGTGCCAGGCTGCCAGGAAGGCAATAGGTGAGTTGCCACTGTTCGCCAAGCTTGGTAACTATATGCCCAGCCCCGCAGGCGAAGAGACGCTGCGTCGAGTTGTGGAGGCCACTGCCCCCTGGGTGCAAGGCTACGGCGCTGTGAATGCCGTTCCCGTACCTGTCATAACCCAGGACGGCAGCCGGGCGCTCTCAGGTGAGGATAGAGCGCTTGCCGGTGTGTGCGGAGCGGCCCTGCGCGCAACGGGGCTCGATGTGGTGGCGAGGCTTGCGAACATACGGCACGAGAAAGGTTATAGCTTTGCCATAATAGGTGTCGGCGGCCTTCTCACACCCGAGAATTACAGAGAGTATATTCAGGCTGGAGCAGACGCTGTGCAAGGAGCCACCGGCCCTATGTGGAACGTGCGGCTTGCAGTAGAAATCGCGCGAGTACTGAAGGCAAAAGAAAAGCAAGTCAGCATGGCGCGTTAGCCTTTCGGCCATTACCGGCTGTAACGTCCAAAAGGCTCACAACTAAAGGAGTATGTGTGGAGCAAACAACTACCTGGGCCGAGAGGGTTGCCCAGTCTATAGAAAAGCAGGCTAGCATCCTCTGCGTTGGTCTCGATCCTGTTTATAGCAAGCTTCCCGAGCAATACAAGACGGGAGATCCGGCCCAGGATATCTTCGCATTCAACAAAGCTGTGATAGACCAGTCCTCACCTTTTGCCGCAGCCTTCAAACCTCAGTACAAGATGTACTCAGCTGAAGGCGAAGCCGGCATAACGGCACTTCGCCGCACATGCGACTACATAAAGCAAGAGTATCCCCACATCCCCTTGATTCTCGATGCAAAGTATGCCGACATAGGTAACACCCTGGAGAGATGCGCTGTGGAGGCATTCGATCTCTTTGGAGTAGATGCTGTAACAGCGATGCCTGCTCCAGGGAATTTAGCACTCAAGCCGCTGCTATCGAGACCTGGAAAGGGCTGCTTCCTGGTGGTGCGGACCTCCAACCCTGGCGCAGAGGAGTTTCAAGACCTACAGGTGCGAGGCAACGAACCTCTATATTCCTACATCAGCCTGCAGATTGCCGCTAGCTGGAACGAAGCGGGTGGCGCGGCTCTTGTGGCTCCGGCTACTGACATAAAGGTGCTCGCGCGCGTCAGACAAGCTGCTCCTGGGCTGCCGATATTGTGCCCTGGGGCAGGCGCGCAAGGCGGCGACACGGAGGCAGCAGTATTCGCCGGACTGGATGTGCATGGGGGCGGCTTGCTTATCAACGTCTCCAGAGGCATTACTGAGGCATCTAATCCCGGCGAGGCCGCCAGGCAGTGGCGCGATACTATGTGGCAGGCACGAGAGAAAACTATGCAAAGCCGCTTGTCTCACCCTCAAGAGCAAAACAGCTTGCTGCAAGAGGTTGTACTCGAGCTATACAAGATCGGCGCTATCCGCTTTGAGCCCGTAACCCTCAAATCAGGTCTAACCTCCCCCTATTACAACAACTTGCGGATAGTTGCCTCTTACCCATCTCTTTTAGGCAAGGTATCTGCTCTACTCTCTGCAACTTTGGAACAAGCCCGGGAGCAAGCAGGCGTGCGCCCCGGCTTGTTGGTGGGCATCGCTGAGGCAGGTATACCGTTAGCGGTAGCCCTATCGCAGTACACGGGCATACCGGCAGGTTATGTTAGATCAGCGGCCAAAGGGCATGGCATCAAGAAGATGGTAGAAGGCGCATGGCCGGAGGGCACAACAGCAGTCCTTGTGGACGACGTTGTATCTGATGGAGCCAGCAAATTAGAAGTGCTCGGCCACCTGGAGGACGCGGGTCTGCGTGTTCAGGATATAGTGGTGCTGGTTGACCGGGGGCAAGGTGGAGTTGAGATGATGCAGAAGCATGGTCTCAGATGCCACGCAGCAGTAAAGATGGAGCAAGTGCTGAGCATCCTGCTAGGTGAAGGCCTCATTGGAGCTAAAGAAGTAGAAGAATCACAGCGCTTCATGCGCGAGGCCAGTGCTCAACTTCAGGTAACGGCTCTATAGGGCTGACCCTGTTCTGCAAACAGCCCCCAATTTCGAGAAGCGATCTACAACAATGCTCGTACACAGAGGCAACCACGGGTGAGGCTGCTGATCCGTTCATTGGGCCCTAGTGCAGCTTCTACCAACCTCTTGGGGAAAGAGCGATACATTCCAAGAACAAACTAATCAAAACAGTGCGTGTTTTGATTTGTTTGTTCTTATTTCCAGAGCTAAAAGGTCCATGAAGCTGCACTAGGCACGCACGCATCCACAATCAGGGGCTCCCGCAGGTTGACACCCATCAGACGCGCGTGCTATCATCCCGCGACTATAGATGTTCAGGGGAGATACCTTTTTTATGAAGATTGGGCCAAACGATCTCGTGCTTGATGTGGGTAGTGGGCACAGTCCAAACCCGCGCAGCGACATTTTATGCGACAGATATATCGAGGACGACACCGAGCGTGGTGGGGCTATACAGGTGGACAGGCCCCTCATAGTAGCAGACGGACATAATCTACCTTTTAAAGATAAGGCGTTTGACTACGTAATCGCATCCCACATCATAGAGCACATGGACGATCCAATTCGTTTCTGCGCCGAGTTGCAGCGTGTCTCTAAGCGCGGCTTTATCGCCTCGCCCACCGAGTTGGCCGAGCATATGTTTTACTGGACTTTCCACAAATGGTACGTGAACAAGATAGGCAACCGCTTGATACTGCACCCCAAGGTGGACGTGCCCAACATCTTCGGCGACCTCTTCGACTACCTTTACGAATATAACCCCTGGTTCGCGCGCTTTCACCGTTCGCTGCCGGATATGTTCTGGATGGAGTATGAGTGGGACGGGAGCATACAGATAGAAGTACGGGACCGCTCACCACTCAACCTAGACGATCCCCACGCCCTGAAGCGAATGGTGGTAGCCAGAGAGTCGCTTATCACCTCGCTCAAGCGTACAGGGATCACACTGGCCGATGAATTCCTGCCCAAATCTGCTAAGCAGCTTATAACCAGGACGAGGCGACAAAAGCGAGCCCCCGCACGCCCCGTGAATCTGGAGAGTATATTGGCCTGCCCCCACTGTGCGGGTGATGTGCAGATGCTGCGCGACGCGGTGAAATGCCAAAGCTGCGGGCGTGTCTACCCGATAGAGCACGGTTTTCCGATGATGCTTCTCGACCAGGAGATGAGGAATCGCCCCGAGGAGGGTGCATCGCCCCTGGCACGCGAAGTAGCCGCAACCGGTGGAGTGAGAACATAGAACAAATCCTATAGGTTCTGTAGAAAAGGAGCGCAGCGCACGGGAACAAAATTCGGGCTACATACGTCACTACACTACGATTATCGAACAACGAACAGTAGGAGGTTCTGAATCATGTGGCGACGTTCCATTAACTCAGGGTTGGTACAAAGCAAGAATGCTAAGATGGGCGCAGTGTTGATATTCATAGTGATGGCAATGCTGGCTCTGGGCGTCGCCGGTTTTACCGCAGGTCACCGGGATCAGGCAGAGGCAACTGTTGGTTATGCAAATCAGGCACGCGGAGCCATGACGGCTCAGCAATCTGGTAACACAGCCGCATCACAAGCGAGTGGCAGTAGCGCTGGAGCAGGAGCATCTCCCGTGGATGTTGCTCCTCCCATGAGTGCAGCACAGCCTCAAGCCCCCGCATCAGGCCCGGCACAGGCCCAAACGAAGCCCTGGGAGAGAATGATTATTCGCACAGCCGCTCTACAGCTCATGGTTAAAGATGTCAGCGCGAGTGTCGATAGTGTGCGGTTGCTGGCTAACAGTCACGGCGGCTTGGTCCTCACCTCCGACAGCCACCAGGATGGCGAATATACAGTCTCTACCATAACGATAGAGGTGCCGAGCCAGGAGTTTGATCGAGTTATGCCCGAGCTTCGCAAGCTCAACGGCCTGGTCAAGAAGATAACCTCCGAGAACGTCACGAGCAGCGACGTCAGCGAGGAATACACCGATCTTCAGTCACAACTGAGGAACTTACAGGCTACAGAGGCGAGAATGCTTGCCTTGCAAGGCAAAGCCGATAAGCTCGAAGATGTGCTCTCGTTGGACCGAGAACTCAGGCAGGTACAGGGCGATATCGAAAAGGCCCAGGGTCGACTCACATTCCTCGGCAAGCGATCAGATATGTCGTCCATTACCGTGAACCTTTCTCCCGACGCAGTGCTGGTTGAGGCTCTTGCGTCAAACACAGGCTGGCAGCCGGGCGAAGTTGCGCAAAAGGCCTGGAACGACTCACTGGCGCTGTTAGCAGGCATGACCAACGGTTTGCTCACGGTAGTGGTCTTTTTCTGGTGGACTATACCGCTGCTTCTGCTCTCCGCATGGGCAGTAGCACGCGCGAGAAGGCGCACAAGTGGGCCACGGGAGTCGCAACCGAATCCTACTCCGGCAGCTAACAGTTAGAAGCGAGCCTTACGCAGCAGGAGCCATTTTCAGGCGTAGTCAGCAAGTGTCAGCGCGCCGAAATCGCGCGTGAGTTAGAAGATCCTGGAGAGACACCACAGCAGGAGAGTATAGATAACGAGCATCCTGTGGCCCCCATTGTGCTTAAACTTGCCCTGTGGTCGCACGCCATGCGCCATGACTATGAGGAGGTAGTGGTGGCGGGCAAGTACAGACACTTTGCTATACAGGCTCTCCTGGTGATAATCCTCTCTTTGGGATTGGCATTGGTGCAGAGGCCTGTAGCACCGGAACTACCTGCCACAAACGTGAGTAGCACCGGAATTACGGGTGGGAACAACAAACCGTCATATCCATCTGAACCGACCCCAATCGGCGTTGTATCTCCAGATGTAACATCTGGCCGGAACCCGCTCTCCCAGGGGCAAGTGACCTCTTCCGCGACCCCACTGACGCTAAGTCAATTGCCACTCTCAACTATGACACCTATGCCCGAAGATGGGGCTGGTGAAATGCCGAGTGGCACAATGGTGACGACTGTCGAGCCACAAGGCGTTCTTCCGCCCGCGACCACCTCTGCCGGGCTTGCGACCTCAGCAGCATCTGCGGTGCCTCCTACACCTGATATAATGCCTCCCACCGCAGTCCCTTCTACACCCGATATAGTTCCACCTACGGCGGCGCCGGCTTCTACAACGCCGGTTACGCCTCAGCCTTCACCCGTACCGGCATTACCTGTACCGGCAATAAATATCACCACGGCAGATTTCAATGCCGCCATAACCAGGTGGGCCGCGCAAAGAGTACAAGAGTACATCATAGTTGAGGATGTTCTTAGCAGCGGAGGCTACTCGGGTACATGGAAGATCAGAGTGCGTGTCGATGGAAAGAATGTGCAAGTCATAGGCTACCAATACCTGGATGCGCAAGGCAAAGCCATGCGTCTGCCGGTGCCTGCGGGCTCGCAAACGCTCGACTTTCTGAGGCAACATACGATAGAGGGTCTGGCAGCAACCGTTAGCAGCGTGCTGGATGGCAAACAGCAGGGATCTTACATGGCTACTTTCGATCCCAACCTGGGATACCCGAACCATCTTGAGATGCTGTCCCTCTCCCAGGGTTCGCACGCCACCTCTTACGTAACTATTCGAACTCTCACCATCTTGCGCAAGAGCTCTCTAGGTTTACCCCGTACGGGTGCCAATGGCAGTACGCAGGCAGGCGAAGCTAAGGACCCTCTGCACTAACCCTCGATCGTTACCCCACACATGGCTAGCAACTTCTCGCTAAAGAGTGCAGGCCACGGCGTGAGAGTTCGGCGCTGATCGTTGGGTGAGTGCGTATCGGACCCTGCCGATGTAAGCAGGCCACGCTCGGTGCATAGCTTCAGGTAGCGAGCCGAGTCGTAAGACGAGTGGTAGGGGTGCCAAACTTCAAAGCCCATCAGCCCAGCCTCTATCATGGCATCGAGCGTTTCGTTACTTGGAGGGCTAAAGCCTGGCTCCGCGCGTGCCGGGTGTGCCAGGATAGGGATAGCGCCTGTATCTCTGGCGCGCTTGATAACGTCACGCATCTCGGGAAGCGGCAGGAAATCGACGCCCACCGTTTTTGCAAGCTCGTGCGCCTCTTTCATGTTCGGCGCGTACTCGTGCTTTATGATAGCCTGGAATATATGGTACGGCGCTAACGGCTGCCCCCGGTGACACACTTCAAGCACGCCCGCATCGAGCGGCATAGCCTTCCTGGCAAGCTCCGACATACCGTTTTCGCATATAGTCCGGTACTTGTCGCGCGCTTCGTTCAATGGCCCAACAAAGTGCTCAGCCGTCAGGTCTACATTGTAGACAAGCATATGGTATTGCACCGTGTCCCATAGACAGGATACCTCGACGGCGGGGATAACGTGAATCTCGTAAGCGACAGCCTCTCTTTGAAGTGGAAGCACGTTGTCCACCCGGTCGTGATCGGCAAGTGCGATGACTACCAGGCCAGCTTCGTGCGCCGCTTTGGCCAGGGTAGCAGGGGTAAAACGACCATCGGAAGCTGTGGTGTGCATGTGCAGGTCGACGCATGCCGTGGCGGGTATTGTTACCCCGTGTAGGCGACCCGTTGCTTTCTCTTGGATGCTATTCATACATGTTGCGCTTACCTTTTTACGATTAGGATACTGTACATGTAATCTGCCTGTCCTCCAGGAGAGCGCACCTGCTACTATCCTCCGGTGGGCTATACAATGTCCAGGTTCTCGTCCACTTCTACGACGCCGGGAACGCTGCCGGCGACTTGCTCCGCCTGGTCTGTGTCATCCAGCGAGCGCACGGCCCCAGTCAGGTAGACCACTCCATCTTCTACTTCTACCATAATATTGAGGTCAGACGTATATGCATCTGTTGCCAACGCGTAGCGTACTCGCTCGGCTATCTCGTCATCATTAGTGATTATACGCAGAGGCTCATCTATCGGCTCGATAGGCTCTTCCAGCGAAGTAACCGAAAATCCACTCAAGACCTCGGAGTTGACCAGTGGCTCGGCTCGCAGAGGCGGGTCGGTGGGAGCGAAGTAAAGATCTCCCTCCTCAACTACCTGTATTATATCTGTGGTGCCTGGATCCATCATAAAATCGGGCTCTTCGCTCTCCACCAGGTATTGAGATCCAAGATTGAGCACATCGGCATTGGTCGACATGGGCTGACGCTGACGGGCCAGGGATGGATCGATGAGCATCTCCAGATCTTCGTCCATGGGCACTTCGCCACTATCGATATCTTGTATACTGTAGCTACTGGGCGTAGCGAAGCTGTTTGCAGCGTCCACCGGGTCCTGGGGTGGATCGAGGCTCCTATCCTCGGAGAGCATATCTCGCCCTTCGATAGGATGTGGGCTGATGCCTTGCTGGGTCCTATTGTCACGCGAGTCCTCGTCCAGTCCGCTCCTCAAATTGCTATCCATCTAAACCCCCAATACGAAATTTGTTTTCTAAACACTGCTTCTGCACTCACCGGGCCGCAACGCAAGCACCTCACCTACTTATCACCTGCGTAGCGGCCGGACAACTTACGAATGATGAACCAATTATCTACTGTTTGACACCCCACCTGGGCTGGTTTACAATTTTAGCTAGGGCAACACTTATATGTGGATAACTATTGCCTGCTGAGGTCTCTCTCCGCAAGGGGTGTGCCAGCAACTGCGCATGCAGCGCGAGTCAGGGGCTATATTGGCAAGTGACAACGAAAAAGCCGGCGGGCGCGTGCTTAACAACCGCTATCAGCTCATCAGTGTGGTGGGCGGTGGTGGTATGGCGCAGGTCTACAAGGCACGGGACAATATACTGGGCCGGGTGGTGGCGATCAAGGTGCTGCGCGAGCAATACACTTCCGATTCGCAGTTCGTTGCGCGCTTCCGCCGAGAGGCACAGGCCGCAGCTAATCTTTCGCACCCAAACATCGTCAGCGTATACGATGTAGGGCAGGACGGTGATATTCATTACATAGTGATGGAATATATCGCAGGTGATAGCCTGAAAGAGCTGATTACGCGCTCTGCCCCTCTGCCCACCGACCGCGCGGTGCATATCGCCATGCAGATACTTGCAGGCCTGGAATATGCCCACCGCAGCGGCTTGATCCACCGCGACATTAAGCCTCAAAATGTGCTGATCACCCGCGATGGCACCGTCGAGGTGACCGACTTCGGCATTGCCAAGAGCGTGTCCGATCTGGGCCTGACCGAAGCGGGGATGGCGCTGGGCACCGCTCACTATTTCTCGCCCGAGCAGGCCAAAGGTGAGCGCGTAGTACCCGGCTCAGACATCTATGCCGTAGGCGTAACTCTATACGAGATGCTCACAGGGCGGCTCCCATTCGAGAGCGAAAATGTAATGGGCCTTGCCTTCAAGCATATATCCGAGGCTCCCCGTCCACCCAGAGAGACGAACCCCGCCGTGCCCGTCAGGCTCGAGGCTATCGTGCTCAAAGCCATGTCTAAGGACCCGGCAGAGCGATTCGGCAGCGCCGCAGAGATGGAGCGCGCTCTGAAGGCGATGCTGGCGGGTGGACAACAGGCTACCATGGAGGTGCCTGTCGCTCAGATCAACGTCACCGGCACAAGAGGACGTAGCATCCCAGCGACTAACACCAGAACAACGCGCGGGGCAGGCGCGGCAGGCACTATGCCTACTACGCAATACGGAGTTGGAGCGCACGGAAGCACACAGACCCAGGCCGGATCCAGGGCCGTTCCCAAAGGCGTCTACCCTGCCGCCGGAGCAGCAGTTGCGAGCGCCGCGACTCGGCACATGACCAGCCCGCTTTCCAGTCCCGGATCTGTGGCTTTACACCCGTCCAACAGGATTCAGGCGGGCGGCACAGGCTGCAGCGCTGTGCTCATAGGCTTTATTATCGTGGTCCTTATGGCCCTGCTGGTTGGCGCCGCCATTTATGCCGGGCCACAACTGAGCAGCATATTCTCCAATCCGGTAATCTCCAGCCCAACGCCTACGCCCATCATACCCACAGCTACGCCTTCCCCGACAGATGTGCCTCCCACCAACACGCCGACGAGTACGCCTACCAACACGCCGACCGCCACCCCTACGCCACGCTCCGTGGGAGTACCTCAGCTTGTCGGCCTGAAGATACAGGATGCGGCGCTGCTTGCCAAACAAAGAGGCTTTGTACTCGTTGAACTCGACCGCATAGAAGCGCCGGAGTGGCCCATAGGGGTTGTTGCTCAGCAGAATCCCCCTGCCAATGCCATACTCAAGCAGACGAGCATTGTCAGTGTGCGCGTCAGCAAAGGTCCACCTCCGTTCAAGCTGCCCAATCTAGCGAACACTGACCCCGACACTGCGCGCGCCACTCTCGAGAGCGCAGGCCTACATGTGGTAATTGCCTACGAAGGCAATAAAGGGATAGACAAAGGTGCTGTTACGCGCAGTGTGCCTCCAGCCGAGAGCAGCGTCAGGTCGGGCGACACTATTACCATCGTGGTCAGCCTCGGAGAGACAGTGCAGGTGCCTGATCTCCACGGCATGGCAAACGTAGACCTTGCTCGTGACAGATTGGAGGCGCTCGGTTTACAACTCGGTACTATCACCGAAGTAGACGACCCCGCCGGTACTGTTCCACCAGGCGCGGTGCTCACGCAGGACCAGCCGGCAGGTAAAGCAGTAGAGGTCGGCACTACGGTCAACGTGCAAATCAGCAAGAAGCAAGGGCCCTGAGTGAGAGTAATGCTCTATAGCATCATCGGATCTGAGAAAGCGAGCAAAGCTCTGCCCATGAGGCTTATTCTTGAACTGTGCGTATGAGCAGATATTCGAAATATCCGGGCGGAGAGCATTTTGATTGAAGGGAACGAAGTAGCGCCAGGAGTGTGGCTTTTTAGCAGCGATACGCCGGCGCACAACTTTGGCATAGTAGTGGCAAGCAGCAACTTCGGAGGTGGCGCAATCCTGGTTGACCCTGGAAACCTCCCGGAACAGATCAACGCCCAGGTGCGCTTCCTCGCAGAACATAACAGTACATTGGGGCTTGTGGTGTTCACAAAGGAGCCACTGACCTCTACGAAAAAAGAGCCTCACTGGGACAGCGCCCCGGTTGTTTCACCTTTTTCTGAGCCCAAAGCAGCTACCGCAGCTTTGCCGCAGGGCTGGCAAGCTGTTTTACTCTCCCCCGGCAGGCTCGGTCTCTACAACATAAAGCAGCGGATACTCTTCTTCGGAGATATGCTGCCCCAGGGAAAGATCCCTGCCCTAAAGGGTAGCGCGCAGTCGTACCTCGACGCCCTGGAGACGCTGGAGAAGCTCGATGTGAAGATTGCCTTACCGGCACGAGGTGGTCCGGCTAAAGGGAAGCGCGAGGTGCGTACGCGCATCGAAAGCGACCGCAGCTACATCATGGCCACAATGCGCCACGTAGTCACATCGATGGCCGCAGGCATTACGCCGGTCCGGGCGGAGGAAGTCGCCCGTGCTATCTACGAGGATTATCCATTCGTGGAAGAGCACATAGCTAACGTGCGGACCCTATGGCAGGAGCTAGCCAACGCCGGGAGTTAGGGATCGGGAAGCCTGCCCATAACTTTGATCCTTATTTATCGCCCACGAAAGCATTGGTAAACATTTGGCTTACATCTCCCTTCTTAGGGATGGACTTCGTCTCGAAAAGGAAATCCTGGGTCGAGGACCACACATCTATATCGGTCCAGCCAATAGGATGTGTGGCTGCGGGATCGCCAGGCTTAGGCTGCATCAGCTTGACTGTTTCCTGGAGCACCTTTAGCTGAAGATCGTGATTAGCGCCACCGGCATTGGGAACTTGCTTTACCGCTTCGTCGAAAGCAGCCACAGGGTCTTTGACTGTCGCCTCTATACCTCGCCTGGTGGCCCGAACTACCTTCCCCACAAGGTCGGGCTTCTCCTTCAAAGTGCTATCGTTAGTGGCGAGTCCGTTGGATGCTAGCCGGGCATAATCGGAAACCAGCAATGTGCTAACGTTATATTGCTTGCTCCTCAACTGCGTAGGCTCATTCGCAGCATAGACCATGGCCACGTCGACCTGCCCACTTGCGAGGCTGGGCACCTGAGTGAAGTCTATACTCTTCAGCTTTACGTCATTCAGAGTTAGACCACCGGCCTTGAGTAGCGCCTGCAATCCGATGTAAGTGGCGCCATATGGTCCAGGTATCCCTACTACCTTGCCTTTGAGATCCGCAGGGCTCGTGAGGGTGGGACCCTTGCCGACGATGGACGCGGCAGCCACGGGGTACTGCCGGTACCAGGTCATCACATAAACTACTGGTATCCCCTGCACGCGAGCCGGAATCACCTCATCGCCGGAGGCCACAGCGAAATCTACGCCACCCGCACCGGCTCCAAGCTGCTTGATGAGGTCCGGCACGATACCATGCTTAAAGGTCACGTCCAACCCCTCATCTTTGTAGTAGCCTTTGCTCAGCGCCATATAATATGGGGCAAATTGCACATCTGGGATGTACCCGAGGGCAATGGTCACTTTGGTGGTCGTGGTAGGGACCGGGGTCTCCACCGGAGTGGGCGTGATGGACCCGCAGGCCGCCAGTACAGAGGCAGCCAATATCGCTGTAGACAATGGTTTCAGTAACTTCTTGAGCAACTTTTCCTCCCCTATCTATTCCCAGGTAATAAGCGCCTTTTCCAGCGCTGTGACGAGTGTATAGGCAAGCATGCTGAGCAGGGCCAGTGACACTAATGCAACGAATATCAAAGTTGTATCGAACTGTCCCCGCCCTATGATCAGCATCGAGCCGAGGCCAAACTGCGGCGATACGAACTCGCCCACCACAGCACCTGTGATTGACAACGTAAGCCCTAGCTTCATCCCTCCAAGCAGTGAGCGCAAGCCCAGGGGCAGCTCCACGTACCACACCGTCTGCCAGAGGTTCGCCCCAGAGATGCGAGCTACTTCAAGCATAGAGCGCTCGATACTACGGACTGCCACGATGGCGTTCACCAGAACGGGAAAGAAAGAGATAAGCGCTACTATCACCACTTTACGCGCCAGGTCGTCCCCTATCCAGATCACCAGCAGCGGGGCCAGCGCGACCACCGGAAGGCCCTGGCTCACACCTATATAAGGGCTGACCAGCCTCTCCAGAAGACGCGAATGCCCGATGACGTAGCCGAGGACCAGACCTACCAGCGCAGCAAGAAGAAAGCCCAATCCGGCTTCCAGGAGCGTGGTGCCCGCTTCGCGTAGTAGAGAACCGTCAAGCAACATTGACCACATCCGCGCCGCTACAACAGCAGGTGTCGGCAAAATGAAGTCTGGATAGTTGCCAATAAGCGCTATAGCCCACCAGACTGCCACCAGCAGGCCCAAAGTAGCCACGCCGCCGAGCAACCTTGCAAAAGCGCTCCCCGGCGCGGTGGTCTCAAGACGAAGCTCTCTGTTAATGTCGGGATTTATATCGGGGTTTGTCTCCGGCAGGGCCGCAGCCGGCGCACTGTCGGAGACAGCGACAGGCAAGATCCTATCGTTCTGCTTCGTACCTATCGACCTTTGGTTTGTCTCTGTTTTAGCTGTCACAGCGCAATAAAAACCCCATAGCTCTTGCAGCTACAGGGAAATCAGATCATGCGCCATATACGGCAGAGCGCGATGCTCCGCCTGCGTATGGCGCTGACTTTCTTCCATCCGGACTATACCGTCGGCTACGGAGTTGAACCGTATCCTACCTTGCGGCTCGCGGGCTTGGCATAGCCTTACCGCCGATCGGGAATTTCACCCTGCCCTGAAAGTCTGCATATATAAAGTTGTCTCCTAGCAGTATATGTCAGGTTTGCCATGAGCGTCAAGAAAGGTCGCCCTGCCGCGCTGCTCTAGTGCGTCTTCATGGACCTCCTGGGGAATGAGCGCTCATTTCCAAGAACAAACAAATCAAAACACCCCATGTTTTGATTTGTTTGTCTCTCTTTCAAAAGCTAAAAGGTCCATTAAACTGCATTAGTGCTAATTGACACCTACTCCCCTGTGGAGTATCATAGAATCAGGTAATTAGTACCTGTCCCACGAAGGCAGCGACAAAGAGCATAAAGAGGAAGATGAGCGCAGCCAGCCCCAAATTTGAGGGGGGCGCGACAGAACGTACCCCCACCCAGCATGACCAAACAGATGGTCATACTGCTTCGCGCCCTGCACTCCAGGTCATAGATAGTCACCAGCAGGTTACAGAACATCCTGCGCCTAAAGGGAAAACGCAAACCTCTGTAGATGCGCTGGTGAGGCTGGTACACAGCTATTCCCCCACGGCCGACACCGACGCCATCAAAAAGGCTTACCACTACGCAGCTGATGCGCACGAAGGCCAGAAGCGGGGCACGGGCGAGCCCTACATCAGCCATCCATTGCAGGTTGCCATGCTTCTGGCCGAGATGCGCCTGGATATAGAGACGCTACAGGCAGCCCTTCTTCATGATGTGATTGAGGATACCCCTGTCACCTATGAGGATATCAGCAGCCACTTTGGCCCAATAGTGGCTCACCTTGTAGAAGGCGTCACAAAACTTGGGTCTATACCTAAGCTGCGCCTGCACAACGAAGCGGGCCAGAGTAAGAATGACAGCCACCAGCAGGCAGAGAATCTGCGCAAGATGTTTCTTGCAATGTTTGATGATCCACGCGTAGTGCTCATCAAGCTTGCAGATCGCCTGCACAACATGCGCACTTTGCAAGGTGTACTCACGCACAAGCAGCAGCGCATTGCAGCCCAGACACTGGAAATATACTCGCCCCTCGCGAACCGCCTGGGCATGTGGCAAATGAAGGGGGAGCTTGAAGACCTCTCATTCTCCTACCTCAACCCCGAGCAGCATGCTGAGTTGGTCAATATGCTGCGCGAAACTAAGGTAGCGCGCGACAGGTATCTCAAGCGCGTTATCTCTACTCTCGAGAAGACACTGGCCTCAAACGGCATCAAGGCCACCATCAAGGGGCGTATCAAACATATCTACTCCCTCTGGCAGAAGATGCAGCGCAAGCAGCGCGATGTTGAGCATATATATGATGTGCTGGCGGTGCGCGTAATAGTCGAGTCGAAGCAAGACTGCTATGCTGCGCTAGGTATCATACACTCCCTCTGGCCACCGATACCAGGTGAGTTCGACGACTATATCTCGCGGCCTAAAGAGTCGATGTACCAGTCGTTACACACAGCCGTGTGGGCTCTTGAGAACAAGCCGCTCGAGATACAGATACGCACCCAGGAGATGCACGAGCTAGCTGAGTTCGGCATTGCTGCACACTGGCGCTACAAAGAGCAGCGAGGCGGCAAGCGCGATTTACAGTACGAAGAGAAGATAGCCTGGCTGCGCCGCCTTATGTCATGGCGTGATGAAGTAGAAAGCGCACAGGATTTTGTCGATTCGCTGAAAAGCGACCTTTTTCAGGAGCACATCTATGTATTCACTCCACAGGGTGATATAGTCGAGCTTCCAAAAGGGGCGACACCTATAGACTTCGCTTTTCGCATACACACCGACCTGGGCTACCAGTGCATCGGCGCTAAGGTGAACGAAAAGATAGTGCCCCTGGATGCGGCCCTGCAGAACGGTGCTGTAGTGCGCATCATCAAGGATAAGAACCGCGCCGGACCTTCCCGCGATTGGCTGCAATCAGACAGGTTCTTAAAAACAGCCGCAGCGCGCCAGAAAGTGCGGCAGTACTTCCGTAAGCAGCGGCGCGATGAGAAGATCGCGCAGGGTCGTACGATACTGGAGCAGACACTCAAGCACCTGGGGCTGAACCACGTCTCTCATGCTGATGTGCTGGGCTATTACCCACGCTTCGGTAACCTCGATGACTTTATGGAGGCAATAGGCAACACCGATATTAGCTCACAGAATATCTCCTCCAAGCTTGGAGAGCACAGGCAGGAGGAGTTGTTGCTACCGAAGAGTGACGCTCCCACGGTGACGGTGCCGATGCCCGCCACAATCTCAACCACGATGCAGGTAAGCGATCTGGGAGGTATATTGACCCAGTTCGGGCGCTGCTGCAAACCTATGCCGGGCGACGAGATAATCGGCTACACCACCAGGGGCCGTGGTATCACGGTGCATCGCGCGGACTGCCCCAACCTCAACTCTGTGGAGGATACAGGTCGCCTTATGCGTGTAGCGTGGGACGGAGGTAAGGGTGTTTCCAGGTACCCTGCCGGTGTACGCGTGGAGGCGTTAGACCGCGTAGGCCTTCTCAGAGATGTAACCACCATGCTGGCTGACGATAAAGTAAACTTGATAAGCATCCACACCAATAAGAAACCGAGCCGCGCCACGAGCACCCTTATAATGACCCTTGAAGTAACAGGGGTCGAGCAGCTATACCAGTTGATGGACCGCCTCAAGTCGATACGGGGCGTGTACGAAGTGCAGAGAGACACAGGCACCGACGATTAACTTTCCAATCGCCACTTCTCGCTTTTTGCAATACGCATAACATCGAGGAATGGAGATCAGGAGCACAAGACCAAAAATAACCTGGAGGAGTAGATGCCAGATAGAGTGGCTTTTCAGATAGGCAGTATAACAGTGCATTGGTACGGCATTATGATAATGCTCGGAGTAATCTTCGCGTCCTATATCGCCTTTAGAGAGGCCAGGCGGCGTGGAGAAGACCCCGATCATGTTTGGCAGCTATTCCCCTGGATATTGGTAGCAGGAATCCTGGGGGCGCGCCTCGGGTTTGTGCTCGCTAATGCCGGCGATCCACGATACAAAGATATAGTCAAGGTGTTCGCGATTTGGGAAGGCGGTTTGAGCATTCAAGGAGCACTCGTAGGTGGCGTGTTGGCCTTGATAATATACTGCCGGCGCTATGCTATATCATTCTTCAAGTGGGGTGACATTATTGTTCCAGGCGTAGCGCTAGGGCAAGCTATAGGCCGCTGGGGCAATTTCTTCAACCAGGAGGCTTTTGGCGGCAAAACCACACTGCCCTGGGGAATTCCGATCAGCGTTGACCGGCAGCGTGAAGTAGCAGGCTCAGTCGATCCGAACTTCGTGCCCGACCCCAATGCCCGCTTTCACCCCACCTTTGCTTACGAGATGCTATGGGACCTATTTAACTTTGGCCTGCTCATGTGGCTGGGCCGCCAGCGCAGGTTCAAGCTGCTAGAGGGCGACATCGTATGGGTATACCTTATCATCTATTCGATAGGGCGCTTTGCAATCGAGTCGCTGCGCCTCGACAGTGCAACAGTTAGTGGGGTCAAAACGCCCCAGCTTGTAGCGGTGCTCACAATCATAATTGCCTGGACGATGCTCATGGTGCGTCGCCGGCCAGGCAGCGGAGCGCGTCCTGCCGATCCCGACATGCCGGGGGGTATGCGTGGAGGCCCGGCAACCAGGGGCATGGTACGAGAGGACGTGCAAGCACCCAGTCCAGTGCGGCGTGTGCCCAGGGCCACGCGAAATACGGAGGCGACCTCCCAGGCCGGCACATCGAGCACGCAAAACTTCAGTAGCGATTAGCTCTTGATCGCCGAACCGGTCGCTCCTGTAACCTACAAGCGCATACTGGCCGTGAAGTTGGCAGACCTGGGCGACCTGCTCACCACGACGCCGGCCCTGCAGGCGCTCAGGGCAGCCCACCCGAGCGCACAAATAGATCTGCTGGTACCTCCTTCGTCGGCTCACCTGCTTAGGGGCGTGCCTTATCTAGACAATATCCTCAGCTTCGATAAGTTCGCCTTCGACAGCCTGCGGGGTATGCTCGATATAGCGAAGCTCGCGCATACGTTGCGCTTCCTCATAAGGCTCAGATTGGCAAGATACGATGCGATTGCTTTATTTCACCACTTCACTACACCCTGGGGCATGCTCAAGTTCGATCTATTGCTGCTGGCATCAGGAGCGCGCACAAGGGCCGGACTGGACAATGGGAGGGGTCATGCTCTAACCCTCCGCATCGAGGACCGAGGCTTCGGCGCGATGCACGAGGCTGATTACTGGCTGAGGGTAGCTTCCCTACTGGGTGCCAATCGTAAAGCCGGCTGGAGACCTCATGTGCCGATCAGTCAAGCAGACCGCCAGGTAGCCGCACGCCTCCTGGGCGAGAACATCAGGCAGCCGGTGGTGGCTATGCACGCAGGCGCAGGCGCTTACAGCCGAGCGAGGATCTGGCCCGTGGAACGTTTTGCTGAGGTAGCGCGTGGGCTGGTGGCTTCTCATGATGCCCGGATCGTCATAGTAGGAGGACCCGGCGAAGAGGAGGGAGCAGGAGTTCTGGAAGGTTTGATAGGCCGGACACACACCCTGAGCCTCGCCGGCCATACGAGCATTCATGAGACAGCGGCAGTCCTTGAGAGGTGTGACCTGTTTGTAGGCAATGACAGTGGCCCAATGCACCTGGCAGCGGCCGTGGGCACGCCTGTGGTTGCCATCTTCGGCCCCTCTAACAGCCACGCGTGGGGTCCATACACTCCGCCCGGTCAAGAGAGCCCTCATACGGTCGTCGCACGAGACCTACCTTGCATGCCTTGCTTCTACCGTGGGCACTCACTGGGCCTGAAGGATGGCTGCGGCACACGCCCTTGCCTGATAGGGCTGCTCGCCGGACCTGTGCTGAGCAGTTGCCGGCAAACTCTCGATGCGAAATAGGTACTACTCCCTCCACGTACAATAATCTTATTGTGCGGGCGTAACTGGTCTGCTAAAGTTGGGATATGAGTAGTACCATTGCTGCGGTCGCGCCCGCATACACAGACCACGTAGAGCAGACAGAGCAAGAGGTTATTACCCCTCGTGAACGCGGGCTGCGGCTGAGACATCTATGGGCCATCGTGCCCCTAGCGATAGCCTGGTTTACCGCAAGCATTGATTTTATCGAGCCTTTTGACTTCTGGTGGAACGTCAAGAGCGGGCAAATCATGGCGCAGACGGGACGTTTTCTGGGCGATGACGTGCTTGTGTGGACGCCCGTCCGCCTGCCCTACTCCAACCCACAGTGGGGATCTCAACTCCTTTTCTACTGGCTCTACTCAGCGTCACCTTATATATTGCTGACCGCCCGTGTGCTCATAGTGGTTGCCACTTTGGGGATCGTGCTATGGCTTTGCACATGGAAATCGCGCTCACTCAAGGTCGCCTCGATCGCTACTGTGGTGGCCTACCTGACCACCTGGACCAACTTCGGCGTCAGACCGCAGATGTTTGCCATACTTCCTTTTGTCGTCTATCTCTTCCTGCTTGAGCGCAAAGATGCACACCCTCGCTGGCTGCCGCTGCTCGTGCCGATTATGCTTTTCTGGGTGAACGTACATGGCTCCTTCTTCCTGGGAGTGGCACTCATAGGTATATATGCGCTTGGCACTGTTATAGAGAAGGTTGGAAGCGGTGAGGGGCGGAGGTGGCTCAGGTCGCGCGCGGCAGGCCGGCAGGCTTTTTGGCTCCTGTTGGCGGTTGCAGCCACGCTTGCCAATCCCTACTTCATAGGGATATATAACTACTTCTTCATCGCTACGAACGACCCTGTGGCGCGTAGCCTGAACGCCGAGTGGCAATCGCCCACCCTTTACGACGGCACGGGCATACTCTTCTTCACCAACCTACTGATCTTCGTTGCCGCGCTTTACTTTGGCAAACGCCGCATGCGACCGACTGAGCTACTGCTTATAGTGGCTTTCGGTTACCTGTCGCTGGTTTCGCTACGCAACGTGATGTGGTGGGACTGGGTTACAGCGCCTATCCTAGCCGCCAACCTGGTTTCGGTCGGTCAGATGAGATTTGGCCCTAGAAGTCGAAGCAATAAAACGCAGGATGAAAGTTCAAAGGCGCAAACAGGTAGGACCGAGCTGCCCGCAGCCAACTGGCTTATTGCCATACTGCTTATAGGAGGCGCGTTCCTTTACACCCCGTTATGGCGGCAGTCCAATCCCCTGGTAGCTGTACCTGCCAGGGTTGCATTAGCCGATAATACACCTAAAAAAGTGGGTGAGTTCCTGAGAACCGGCAACGTGCCAGGGCCCATTTTCAACTACATGGAATGGGGCGGTTACCTGGAATGGGCACTCTACCCTGGATACAAAATGTTCATAGATGGACGCTTCGAGGCGCGCCAGGTGCAAGTCTGGAGAGATTATATATCTATCTCACGAGGTCGCGCAGACTGGCAGCAAACACTCGACCGGTATGGAGTGCGCACTCTCGTGCTGAACAAGGCGTTCCACGCGGATCTCATCCCGTTTGTCGGGCAGACGACTTCCTGGCGCAAGGTGTATGAAGACAAGAGTGCTGTGGTTTACGTGAAATAGTATTAGACGTCAGATCGAGGAGTAACTGCGCCCTATGCTCACCACTGCGTCTAATACTCTCTAGTACCAGGAATTACAGAAACTAGGTACAAATGGTTTATTGTGCCGCCAGTACCGCCATGCTAAGCTATTTGTACAGGGTAATACAGACCCCTGGTAACAAATAGCAAGCGCAGGAGAGGTATAAATGGTCATGCCACAACAAGTCACCGAAGGAATAACACGCGATGGCGCGTCGCGCGGCACCGATGAATTTTCCAGCAAAGTAAACCAGTTGCTGAGCGAGTTGCGCGTTGAAATGGACGCGCTGCAACGAGAAAATACCGAGATAGAGATGCTCGTACGCCAATCGGGGATGGAGGTTGAAAAGCTTGCCAATCGCGAGAACGGCGTCACAAACCGCGTACGCGACATGGAGCTCAACCTGGACAACTACAGCCGCACCGACATGAAGACCATCTACAACTCGGCGCACGAGGTGCAGATGCGACTCTTCATGATGCGCGCCCAGGTTGAGCAGTTAGAGGCCAAGCGCAACAGTATGAAGCTGTTGCAAAGCCGGCTCCAGCGCGTCACAGCTGTGCTCATGACCGCTCCTGAAGGCTATAACCCGAATATGCCTACCGTCAACAAGCTGCCCACGCCGACGCCGCTACAAATGCGTTCCGATGATGGTGTGGATCACAGGCGGGTAGCAGTGCAGGTGATACAAGCACAAGAGGACGAGCGCTTTCGTGTTTCCAGGCAGATGCACGACGGACCTGCTCAAACCATGACTAACCTCGTGCTGAGAGCCGAGATATGTGAGCGTCTGATCGACATGGACGTATCGAGAGCCAAGACTGAGCTGTCGGGTCTTAAGAATGTGGTCAACGCCACCCTACAAGAGACACGCCGCTTTATATTCGACCTGCGCCCGATGATTCTTGATGATCTCGGCTTGGAGCCGACGCTACGACGCTACGTACAGCAATTTACGAGTAAGCAGAAACTCGAAGTAGGTGTAATCATCAATGGTCTGCACGGCAGACTGCCTAGCGAAATAGAAGTGGCGATCTTCCGCATCGTGCAAGAGGCATTGACCAATGTCGCGCAGCACGCCCATGCGAAACATGCCCAGGTGACTATTGAAGTGAATGGTGAGGTGGTAACGGTCAACGTCGAAGATGACGGTGCAGGCTTCAATACGGACGACTCGAAGATGAGCGACCCGAAGCTGCGCGGGCTCGCCGCCATGCGCCAGCGTGTGGAAATGTTTGGTGGACAAATGACCCTTGAAAGCGCCCCAGGCAGAGGTACACGCATAGTATCCACCCTACCCGCCGAGGCTACAGAGTAGCCGCCCAAAGCGAACAGAAAGGCAGAAGACTATCTGCTCTTGGTGGTCTTTATGCTCCCACACACCAATTAGTCTTTCCTAGTACTTATGTACACTGCAAATATAAACCATCTGGTTCTTGTAAAGAGCAATTGCACGGACTATAGTGAAAGCGGAGGGAATTGTCTTCCTCCAGGGAGGGTAAAACATTATGGGCATACGCCTGAAAGGGGGGTTGTCAAGCGTGTATACTGCCATACCGCGCAGAAAGAAAGATGGTGGGCAGTGGCGCAAGCGAGGTCAAGGTTTGGTTGAATACGCCATGATCATGGTCATGGTAGCTATCGTAATCATCGTTATACTAACTTTCATCGGCCAGGTAGTTTTCCTAGGACTCTACTCAAAGATCGGAAGCAGTATGGCAAGCGTCCCCTAGGACGGGTCTATGTCCAAATCAGTCAGCGTAACGCGCTTCACTGTTGTACCGTGTTGTACCGTATGTCGGTCTTGTACCTAATAACCAGCCATAATTTGATTTTTTCCTACTTTTCTATGAAGAGCCACCCCTGGTGGCTCTTCTTGTATATTGAGCGAGGCTATACTGCTACGAACGTCTATCCTTCATCACTAGAAACGCAAGAGCGGCGCTATGCTCCGAGGAACATAGCGGGAAGAGAACATGGGAAGTGGCGGTGCGATAGAGACACTCCAGCACAAACCCCTCAGAGGCCGGTGATGACATAATGAAGAGTCAGTAGGAGAACCTCGATTTCATTAAGGCGTAACAGTGGTATAATTCACACATAAGGTTGTTACTGAAGTCACAGTTACTTTTATGTAGAGTAAAAGAGACGCTGCACTCCGCTCAAGCATGGCCAACAGACTGCGCAAACGTAAGTTCTCCAGACCCACCTTGCATCATCGTGAGCGGTATGTCTTTGCTCAACGTAGAGGTACGGGCAAAGACAACCACGACGGCGGGCAGGCTCTGCCGGAGGCACAAGAAGCAGAGCAACGCGCCAGGGTAGCTCCTGAACAAATACGCGTTCGCGTCTCACCACCGACGATGGGTATAACGACCCAGCGTTATGTCCCCGCTTTTGAGCCACGTCAGACCAGCAGGTCCGGCTCCCATAAGGGTAAGCCGCTTTTTGTGCTGGGCACAGCGCGCAGACGTAGAGCTCTGGCGAGCGTCCGGCGTGGCGGTTATTACTCGCTCTCCAAAGTCAAGAAGACACGCGGGGTGCCCCGGTCCATATCCTGGCCTCTTACTACCCTGGGAATAATGAGCGCGTTGATCGTTTCGATCTTACTTATTTTAGGGCTGGGAGGCTACGGCGGGTACCTATACGTAGCCCAGGATCTCCCGTCTATTGATAACATACACGGCATCAACTTTGAGACCACGCGCATCTACGACAGGCACGGCAAATTACTCTACGAGATGTTCGACCCGCAGGCAGGTAAGCGCAGCTATGTGCGTATCGACCAGATGCCCGCAACCCTGATAAACGCAACCATAGCCACCGAAGACAGCTCGTTCAATGAAAACAACGGCGTCGATCCACAGGCCATGCTGCGTGCGATCTATATCAACTACACAAACAAAGGCACCTCCGGTGCTTCAACCATTACCCAACAGCTCGTGAGAAGCGTGCTCCTGCCCGAGCATGATGAGCAGACGCCGCTGCGCAAAATACGTGAGGCTATACTGGCTGTCGAGATGACACAGAAATACTCCAAGGAAAAGATCCTGGAGATATACCTCAACGAGATATATTACGGCTCCCTCTCTTATGGGGTGGCTGCTGCTGCCGAGACATACTTCGGTAAGCAAGTGAGTGATCTTGACCTGGCACAATCGGCTATGCTTGCTGGATTGCCTCAGGCTCCAGGCGACTACGACCCCAACCGAAACTTCGATCTTGCGCGCGCCAGGCAGAAAATCGTGCTGGACTTGATGACCAAAGGCAAGTTCATCACCCGGCAGCAAGCTGATGATGCATATACCGAAGACGTTCACCCGGCGATCCGTACGGCAAACGTGCCACGTTATGCGCCGCACTTTGTCGAATACGTCAGGCAAGAACTCGAGAAAAAGTATGGCCTCGATGTGGCGAACCGTGGGGGGCTGAAGGTCTTTACTACCGTAGACCTTGACATGCAGGCCGAAGCGCAGCGCATTGCTACTGCACAGATCGAAAACATCAAAAAGCAAAATGCCTCAAACGCGGCCCTTGTCGCAATCGACCCGCGCACAGGAGAGATCCTGGCCATGCTAGGATCGGTTGACTACACCGATCCGCTCTTCGGTGAGGTGAACGTGGCCACTGCTCCACGTCAGCCAGGCTCATCGTTCAAGCCCATTACTTACGCCACCGCTTTCCAGAGGGGTGATTATAATCCCTCGTCTATACTGCCCGATCTACCTGCAAAGTACACCAACGGGGCGGGTCTGCTTCCCTACATACCACAAAATTATGACGGGCGCTTCCATGGTCCTGTAAGCATCAAAGCGGCGCTCGCTAACTCTTACAATATTCCGGCTGTAGAGATGTTGCAGGCAGTAGGCGTGCCTGCTGTGCTCGACACAGCTCACCGCATGGGTATAACCACACTCAATGACCCGACACGATACGGTCTTGCACTCACGCTCGGTGGAGGTGAAGTAAAGCTGGTAGATATGACCTCGGCATTCTCCACCTTCGCTAATTATGGCACGCACGTACCCACGACGCCTTTCCTCAAGATTGTAGATGCGAGCGGCAAGGTACTGGAGGAATTGAATACATCTAATCCGGGCGGCACAAGAGCTATAGATGCAGGTGTCGCATACCAGATTAGCGAGATATTGTCTGACAATGTTGCTCGAACACCTGCCTTTGGTCCAAACTCGGCTCTCAAGATCGACGGTATGGAAGCCGCCGTCAAAACAGGTACCACAAACGACTGGAAAGACTCCTGGACAATCGGCTACACGCCGGCGCTTGCCGTAGGTGTGTGGGTCGGCAACAATGACGGCCGGCCAATGTCGCATGTGGCAGGGGCTATAGGCGCTGCCCCTATCTGGCACAACTTTATTCAGAAGATATACAGCGATCCGAACCTGAAAGCGCGCCTGCTGCTACCCGGAGAGCAGAAATTGCCGGACAAGTTCGTTCCGCAGCCGGGTATGATCCGAGCTGCGTACTGCCCCGAGTCGGGTATGGCCCCCACCTCCGCCTGTACACAGCTACGCTACGATTGGTTTACTGCCAACAACCAGCCACATGAGGACTGCAACTGGCATGAATGGGTATCAGTGACCTTAAGCGACGGCGGTGCTCATCTCCCAGGTCCAGGTGTTCCCGCTGAGGACATCATACAACGCGTATACACCGTACCGCCTGAACAATACAAAGGCTGGGTCGGCAACGGTCCACCGACAGGTGCGCTGGTGATAACTGCCACCCATGTGGCAGCCTTACCTGCGCCGCTGCTGGGAGAGCCCGCCTCTATTGCACAGATCGTAACTCCCATACCAGGCTTGAACAGCAGTACAGGCAAACGGCAGCCGGGCCTGCAACAGCCTGGACAGGATAACGCCGAGCCGATAGCGGGTCTTCAGTTGCAGATCACGTCGCCGGTTGCGGGGCAGGTAATTACAGGTCCTGTTCAAGTTATGGGCCAGGCGCAGGTAGATAACTTTGGACATTACCGCCTTGAGTTCGGCTTCGGCTCGGGAGAACAGATGACAACCATAGCCGACTCTGCGGAGGTGCCGATAACAGGAGCGCTCGGACTATGGGACGCAAGCAACCTTACGCCTGGTCCTTATCTACTTCGCCTTACACTGACCACAGCGGACGGACAAGAAGTAAGACGAGATCTCAAGGTGCGGATCGGCATAGGTGCGCCGGCTGTAGTGGTCCAGTCACCCGCAGATGGCGCGAGCTTCTACAAGGGAGATCAGGTGACCATCACAGCCAACCCTGATGTCGGCGGAACTGCTCTTGCGGGGGTCGAATTGTATGTTGACGGCCAACGTATCGCTTCGCTCACATCACCTCCCTGGTCTGCCACTTGGACGGCGCAAGGCGTTGGCCCCCACAGCATCATTGCTGATGTCTACACAACCATTGGCGAAGAGGCGCAGTCCAATCCCGTGCCGGTGACTGTGCAAGAGGATAGAGCTACACCACTTCCTACAAAGGTGCCGATCATGTGGATTAGCAAGCCAACGCTGTACAAAGAGTTGCCGCCCGGCGTAAACGAGGTCTGGGTTGAAGTGAACCAGGGCTCGCCGGTGCAACATGTGGATATCTATATGGACGGGCGGCCTGTAGGCTTTGCCACAGGTCCGGGCTTCCGCGTAAATCCGAAATGGACACCCACGCCTTCGCCTGTGCCCACCAGGGTCCCACCAGCGCCTACGGCCACGCTGGACACGAACGCTGCCGCTACCGCGACGACGGTACAGGCTACCGAGGCTATAAAAGAAACCCAGGGCACTGCTACCATGCAGGTGCGAGCTACACGAACGGCAAAAGCGGCGGCCACAAAGACGGCAAGGGCAGCAGCATTAGCTACAGCAGCAGCCCGCCAGGCAGCAGCCAATGCAACCGACGCTGCGGGTACTGCCCTGGTGCAGGCGGCTACTACATCACCAACACCTCGCCCACCTACAGACACGCCCCAGCCCGCACCTACAGCAACTTTCGTGCGCTACGAACCTCTGCTCGACCCGATGCTAGGCGACTTTGTGGCCCACTGCCAGTTCCCTGTAGGCAAGCACCGCATCATAGCTATTGGCTACAACAAAGAGAGTCAAGAAGTGGGACGCGATGAAACCTGGATTGTAGTGAAATAGCTTCTGACTCTGACTACATCTTCCTCGATGCAAGAGGTCTCATCTATTGTCCTGGTGCCTATTTAGGCTACCTCGTGGGGAAAGAACGCTCATTTCCAGAAACAAACCAATCACAACCCTACAGGGTTGTGATTGGTTTGTTTTACTTTCAAACGCTAGAAGGTCTCTGCACGCTGCACTAGGGTTGTCCGAGGGGAACTCCTCTTAGCACAACATGGGCATCGCCGTCCAGGACCTCTATACTTGCCACGGAGCCGGAGATGGGCAGCACGACTGGGCGGTCAGGGTAGGCGTCGAACAGGTACCGCGTGACTGTGCCGCCGGGACCATACACTACCAGGGTGCCGCCTTCTGTGCGCCTGGCCGGTAGGATGCGTGCAACGCCGGAGGCTAGTGACACTGTGCCCCAGCTACTTGCCAGACTGATACCCCCAACTTTAGCAACCGGCTGCCAGTTTTCTTGAATACCCAAACTGCTACCCGGTGGAAATAGCGCACTATCCCAGAAGGTGGGAGTAACGCCGCTCCACAACTCGACATAGTTGGAATTATCGTCCGTATATATGTGGGTGTCGAAGCCGGGCCCGAAGCCAAATATCTTCAGACCAGGCAACTCGGCGCCCTTGAAGCTCTCAACCATTCCTTCATCGGCATCCGGGTTGTAGACACCTGCGAACTCCCCACGCTGAGGTACCGGCAGGGCAAACGCGCCAAGCCATCCTTTCCAGTTCGACATATTAGCGAGGTCGCGCCCTTCATACGCAGGCCAACTAATCGTGTCATGCGCAGGTGGCAGGTCCGGATCGCTAGTGCTATGTACTACCATTTGAACGGCAGGTACGACAAAACGCGTCCGAGACGAGAGATGGTTCGTGCCACCCGGCGCAAGCATAGCGTTTGTCCATAGCTGGCCGCGAGCATTCTTGGAAGTGTGATTCTCCAGTTGTGCCCTTAATGTATAGCTGCCACTCTCAGGGCTCAGCGTGACCGAACCCGCCACCAACATGCCTGTTAGCTTGTCGGTCTGGCTTACCTTCACGGTAACACCACCATCACCGTTACGCTGCACTGCATAGTCCCAGGGTAAGTACTCCATCAACCCATGTTCCTCCACGGGAGCTGCCCACTCGGTGCCCCCTGCGGCCAGCCACCAGCCACGGGCTCCAAAGGTCGAAGGCTTGATTACAGGGTTGCGATAGAGCTCATCATGCCCGGTAGGTTTGTACACAGCTTCATAAAGGCGCCCACCGAGTTGAGGCAGCACGCTCAGCCGCAGGTAATGGTTTTCCAGAACGATAAGTCTGTACGTTCGCATCTGCGCAGACCCTACACTCGCCATATTGAGCCTCGGGTATGGCGCGAGCGGGTCGTTCTCAGGTGTATAAAAGCCCTGCTCATAACCGTATACGGGAAGCGTGACACTGCTTTCCTGCACCTGTACCCGCTGCGCAAGAAGGTCGCGACCTAGTAGGCCAAGTTGGACCTCGTATGGGGTGCCTGCGAGATCAGGGTGCAGTTCGAAACGGTTACGCTGGAAGTACTGCACGGTATATCCACCTTCGTTTTCGGCCTCAGAGAGCGGGTAACCGAAGAGAGCCAGGCCACCTGTGCGCTGCCAATATTGTAGGAAAACGCCCGAGAGAGAATGTTTGGTCTCGGGGAAGTAGCGACGACCGGACGTGGAAGAGGCATAGTCCTGTATAACGGGGCTGAAGTGCCTGCCGGCGTTAAGAGCACTCCCGAGTAGGCCGAGTTGTACCTCATAAGGAGTGCCGCTGTCATCAGGGTGATATTCAACGCGGGCACGCTCGAGGTACTGCACTTTGAGCCCACCCTCAGTCTCAGCATCTGTGAGTGGATAACCAAAAACAGGTACCCCCCCATTAGCGTCGTAGAAGCCGATAAACTCAGGAGCTAATGTCTTACCTGTTTCAGGATAGAAGCGACCTCCATCCTGGGCCTGCACAGGGGCTGAGGGCGGTATCAACCCGCCGGCCAGCAGCGTCAGCAGTAAGAAGAAAGTGCGTAGTGAAGTGAATTTATGCAATTGCGCTTTAGCCGGTAGCATTGTATATCCTGGCAGAAAGGTAATGAACAAGGTAGTGAATATTGCTGCGCCGGCAGATATCCCGATTAGATAAATATCTCGTACCGTTAAGACGAACTACACACGGTCAGGTTGCTAGCCGAAGAACCTACACAGATGGGAAGTGCGCTCTCTGCAAGCGAATTTCAGTTACCCCATTGCTGGTTCCAGGCAACTGCGCGCGGTATGCCTTCTTGCAGCGACACGCCAGGGTTGTAGTCTAGCAACTCTCTCGCTTTGGTAATGTCGGCCACATAATGTGTCACCTCGCCCAGCAAAGCCGGGGCCAGGGTGATCTTCGGCTCCGTTCCAAGCGCCTCACCTATTAGCTGAGCCATTTTCACAAGTGTATTACCCTGCCCGTAGGCCAGGTTTATCGTCTGGTTGACAACCCGTCCCTGGTAAAGGGCGTTCACGCCTGCCGTAATGCCTGTGACGCAATCGTCCACGTAGGTAAAATCAAGTATTTTATTCTCACCAAAGATCGTGATAGGCTCGCCACGAGCTATGCGCTCTATAAAAAGAGGAATCACGCGTTCCATACGCTGGATGTCGTTGTCATAGCGCCCGTAGACATTCGAGAAGCGAAAGACTATATATTGCAAGCCATAACAACGCGCATACGAATATATCAGCGCCTCACTTGCAATCTTGGAGGCTGAATAAGGCGACTCAGTATAAGCAAAGTGGGCCGTGCCCTCAGACATCGACTTCGGCTTATCTGCTTCGTCTTCGATGTAGCGGCGGATATCGCCATACACTTCACGGCTGCTGCTAAAGATGATCGGTAGGCGGGCCAGGCGGCAGTACTCGAGCACATTATAGGTCATGCTGATATTCTCCATGGCCCTGTGCGGGTGGCGTACAAGCTCATGTACTTTGGCGTGGGCAGCGAGGTGTACAACGAGGTCAACAGGCGGGTACTCGACGCCTCCAATGCCCTGTTCGTACGGCGGGTAAGGGCTGGATAAGTCTTGCAGCAAATAGCGAAAACGATCAGTCCAGGTATTAGCCCTCTTATCAACACCAAAGACGCTGTGCCCTTCTTCCATGAGGCGCAACGCCAGGTTGGTGCCTATCTGCCCGCTCGAGCCTGTAATGAGTACGCGCATATCCCTTTCTCTTTTCTTCAGTCACTATCAGTCGCTATTCAGCACGACACGGTTACGTTATAACACGATTACGTTCGTTGCGACGCTCCAGCTTAGCAAGAGCCTCTGCTAAATCAGCCGGCAGATCGCTTACAAACTCTCGCCATTCGCCACTGGAAGGGAGCGTCAGGCCCAGCTTATGTGCATGCAAAAACTGACGGTGC
>JALYYZ010000285.1 GCA_030945985.1 Chloroflexota bacterium | reverse complement strand
GAGCAAGCGCATGCCGTCGTGGGCTCGGGATCCGCCGGCACGAGGAAGCTGGCCTTTGACACGCGCAAGCTGGCGTTGCAGGAGACGGCCAACATAAGTGATAAGAAGGCCGCGACCGTCCGCTTTGATGAGTAAATAGTGGTGCAGCAATAAATTTTGAGGTTCCATATCCTCAATCAACGCCAGAAGTAGAGGCACCAGATAACTGGCAAGAACAGTTTTGTGATAACATAATTGGCCTTGTGTAAAACAATATAATGCACAGTGCTCCTACACTACCCTGGTACTCAAAGACGAGGACCTGGTGATATGACAACAGCAATCTCTAAGAGGCATCCCTCTTTTTCCGGTGACGCCCTGTTGGGCCTTGAGCCTTCAACGGTGCTGGTGCCGATGCTCAATCTGAGCGTGGCAAACGACATGCTCCCTATGGCGGCGATCCTGGCTTGCGGTTCGGAAGTACATCGGACTACTGCATCCCAGCGGCCCGACGACCCTATCTACGGTGTGCCCCGTGTTGTGGTACTTGGGGTGGTAGAAGTACCTGAAGGTCAACCTCTTACTACCGGCCTGGATATGGCACGCTCCTACCGAACCCTTTTCGATTTCATACCCTCGTCCGTAGAAGTGGCTGGTAGAAGCGTGCGGGTCGACCGGATTGTAAAGGTGGCTCGCAATGTTGCGTCAGCAGTGCGGGAGGCCGTTCAAGAAGAGGGTGCGCGTACTGTCCTACTCTACTGGCGTGGAGCCTCCGGACAGGCTCGGCGATACAATTTTGGACGGGTAGCCGACGACATACTCAAAGATCCGCCTTGCGACGTTGTGGTGGCACGGCCGGGAAAGTGGCGTGAGGCTACTCGCCTCTTGCTGCCGGCGCGCGGCGGACGCTCTGCCGAATGCGCGCTCAACGTGGCACTGCTGATGTCGGAGAGCGCTTCGCTACCTATGACCGTAATGCACAATGTGCCTCCAACCGAGGAGTGTGCGCCCAACGGACAGGAGAGTGCCCTGGCACAGGAGCCGTACAGGGCCTTCAGCAACTATCTTAACAGGGTGCAAGCTCTTTCGTCGGTGCCCATCGAGCGCATCGGCACTGCTGAGCCCGATACCGCGTCTGCTATGCTCCAGGAAATACGCGAGGGCGATATCGTGGTTATGGGCATGGCCGATCTCAGGACGAGCGTCGAGCCGGAGGATGGAGCAGCCGGTCCACTACCTTTGCCTCTGGCGGTAGCATCTGAGGCAGATGTGCCTCTACTCTTATTGCGCAGCCGAGAGCCACAAGACCTGGTAAATTACACAACGGACTCTCCTGGTGCTTCTCGTGAATCCGTTACCGATGCGCCTTTTGAGTACTGGTTTGTGCAGAACACCTACTATGGCGACGAGTTCCGCGACCCCGAGGAGTTCCTCAAGCTCAAGAAGGCAAGCGGGCTTTCGTTAAGTGTGGCGCTGCTTACTCTCAACGACTCACGCCATATCCAATCTGTGCTCACAGGCATAAAAAAGGTGCTATGTGAGATACACCCTATGGCTGACCAGATCGCAGTGCTTGATATGGGCTCTACGGATGGTACCGTAGAGATTGCCCGTTCCCTGGGGGCTGAGGTCTACCTGTGTGGTGAAATACTGCCTGGCGAGGGGAACCTGCCAGGGCGCGGTGAAGGCTGGTGGAAGAGCCTGGCTGTGCTTCGAGGTGATGTGCTCGTGTGGCTTGACCCGCGCGCGCCACGTTTTCACCCGAGCACCGCGCTTGCCCTTGCGGGTCCGTTGATGCGTATTTCGACTATCCATCTTGTAAAGGCGTTTGAGCCTCCGATCCCCTCTGTCGCCGGCCGTCGTGGGGCATACTCTCCTTTATACGACCCCGCCGGCGATGCTGAGGATAAGGATGTCAGTTGGGGTGGTTTCCACATGCCGGGCCGTGAGACAGGCCCACTTTCCAGGCGCGTCCATGTGCAATCCCTGCGCCTTTCCGATCTTGCGGCTCTCGATGCGGAGCAATTTGCCAGCCTTCCTCCGGGCGCCATTGTGCAGGTATTCTGCCCACCGTTAGCAGGTGTGGTCTCTCCCTTCTCTCGCGATGTAGCAGCCAGGCGTAGCGCCATACTCGATCTTCCGGTACTGACAGGCGACAACTCCGATCTTGGTATCCTCCTTTCCGTATCCGTCGAATATGGCACCCGCTCGGTAGCTCAGGTGGAGTTGCATCATGCTCACCCGGCTCCTCCGCCCGCCGCCAGCTTGCGTAATGCGATTGACACCTTGCAGACTCTGGGACGCCGCCTGCAAGACCCGGCATTGCAGCGCTATGCTCTCGCGTTGGCTGAGCGCCTCCAGAAAGAGATCGAGCGTAAATCAATGCACGGAGGTGGGTCAGCAACAAGCGTCTTCGAGGTGCGCGCACTGGGACTCGTCGAGAGACCGCCGATAAGGGCGCTGCTCACTTAGGCGCCGCCGGCAAATAAAGATAGCAGACTCCATCTCATCTTAGCCGCGCTTTTGTCGATGAGGCATAAGACTACTGCGCATCTACTACTCAGATCAGTAGCTTAATGCAGCTTCATGGACCTCTAAGCTTTTGAAAGTAAAACAAACAACTCAAAACCCCGCAGGGGTTTTGAGTTGTTTGCTTCTGGAAAGAAGCATTCTTTCCCCAAGAGGTGGCTGGAAGCTACATTAAGCTCACGTTATGCAACCCGGCCCGACTTCACACGTGAGCGTCACCTGTGCCGCGCCTGCAATTGTGCGTGGCTGCGCAAGGTGAGATTAAGGATGACACCGGCAATCAAGCGTGTGCGGCAGCAGGCCTGTTAATGCGGGCTATCTCCAACGCGAGTAGCAGGGCGGTACACGCCATCAGCAGTACGCTAGGTATCACCAGCAGGCCGGAGTTGCCTGTAGAGCCTTGCAGAGCTAGGCCCAGCGGGAAAAAGGCATAAGCTGTCCATAGTAGACTCAGCCACATGAGCCTGCGAGTGATGCTGGTGCTCGGTGACATTGCGTGCATGGCTATGATCCAGGCGGGGAAGATCGCCAGCGTCAGGTCATGCGGGTTCAGGTGCAGAGATGTGAGGATAGCAACTATAGCTGTAAGAGCCCAGAGCAGGCTCCAGTCGCGGCTTTTTGTGCCCGCTATCGGCTGAGTGCCTCGCCAGGAATGTGACCATGCCCAGGCGATCACACCCAGCGACAGAAGTGATAGAGCAATGTAGAGGGGGGTCTGCAGGCTGGGAAAGGCGCCTAGTAAATCGGTGGCGAAGCCCCGCCAGTTGTGCATGATACCAGGATCGATGGCGTTTTTGTCCGACCACCCGCCCACGTTGAGGAGCAGCCTTGCATACTGCACCGGCCAGCCGACACCCAGCAGAGACATCGCAGCCACGCTCAACGCCGACAGCAGTCCAACGAAGCCCAGGATCGTTCGCCATTCTTTTTGCAAAATCAGGAGCAGCAGTACAGCGGGAAGGACCTGGGGCTTGAGAGCTACAAGGAGCAGCGATGCCGATGCCCAGTTCGGCTTATCCCGCTTCAGGGCCACATATGTGCCACACAATCCCAGTAGCACGAGGGCCGAGTTCTGGCCCAGCATGAGCGAGCGTATGAGGGGCATGTAGGAGCAGGCTGCCATGCTCATTACCCAACCAACCCGCCTCGACACCGACAGGGCCCCATCGAGCGCTCCCAGCGACAAGCCGATTACCACACCCATCAGCAGCGTCCACGTAGCAAACACCAGTGGTAGAGGCAGCGCCATAAACGGTGCGACGAACAAAGCCTCAAAAGGCAGGTGGTTGTATGGTAATATCTGGCCGGGAAGCAAAGTTCTATAGGGCGAGAGCACCTCTAGCTGAGCGGCACGCTGTACATTGGGGTCATAGAGAGCCTGCGCGTCGCCATTGCGGATGATCTGCCCGCCTGTGAGCGTGGAGATAAAGTCGGTCACGCGCACATAACCCTCGGGGCCTCCATTGCTTTGCACTGCCGCCACCCACATCACGAGGTAGGCTAGCACCAGTGTGATCGCCAGCGCCACTGCTAGCTTGCTGAGGAAAGTCCATTCTCCTGGTGGTCGCGCGCTCCTGACCGGCGTGCCATCTGAGAGACCTAAAAGCTTTCTTTCCTGCTCAACAGGGTCGATCAGTTCCTCGGCACGGCTGCTACCGCGCAAGTGACTCGTCTCTAATCATCACGGCGGGTCTTGCCAGCCACGACTTCACGACGGTTTCGAGGAAGCGCCTACCGTCGTCGCCACCCAGTATCTTCTCGGCTGCCCGCTCAGGGTGGGGCATCAAGCCGAGTACGTTGCCTTCAGGGTTACAGATCCCTGCTATGTGCTCGGAGGAGCCGTTGGGGTTGGCCTCTGCTGTCAGCTTGCCATCAGGCGCACAATAGCGAAGCACAATTTGACCATTTGCTTGAAGCTCGCGTAGTGTAGAAGGGTCCGCATAGTAACGTCCTTCTCCATGTGCGATAGGCAACCGCCAGATGGTGCCTCTTTCCGCTGCGGAGAGGAGCAGAGACGACGATTCTTCGATCTTGACGTCTATCCACCGGCAAGAGAAACTTAGCTCGGCGTTGCGCATCAGCGCTCCGGGCAGAAGGTGAGCCTCAGTCAGCACCTGGAAGCCATTGCAAATACCCAGCACCCAGCCTCCCTCCGCTGCGTAGCGTTTTATCGCCTCCGTAGCGGGCGCGAAGCGGGCGATGGCTCCGGCTCGCAGGTAATCCCCATATGCGAAGCCGCCCGGCAGCAGCACCATATCGTAGCGAGCCATGTCGGTTTCGGTGTGCCATATAAGGTCTGTGCTCTGCCCAAGCACCTCGCCCAGAGCGTACATGGCGTCATGGTCTCCGTTTGAGCCCGGATAAACAATTACGCCTATTCTCATATAGTCCTCCTCGCGCGGTCCCGTCTCCTGCTACACATTTTCTGCTACTGGGAAGTGTCAGGTTAGGCCTCAGCTTCACACTTTAATCTGATTTTGTGCGCTATATCTCTGAAGATGTTCGCCTTCTCACCTTCAGCGTCCGCGAGCAAAGGGTGGTCGCTGTTTATGCTGCGGCTGATACCGATATCCATGGGAATGCGTCCCAGCAGTTCTAGATCACCCTCGTATAGCGCCCAATCGCGCTCGCTCCGGTGAAACACGTCGACGCGCTTGCCACATTCAGGGCATATGAGATAGCTCATGTTCTCTATTATACCCAGCACAGGCACCTTATTTGCGCGGAATAGACCGAGCGAACGCCCAGCGTCGAGCAGCGACAGATCCTGGGGTGTGCTCACCACCACGGCACCGTTGACCGCAACGGTCTTGAGCAAAGTATCCTGTGGCTCGCCCGTGCCGGGGGGCAGGTCGACCAGCAAGTAGTCGAGCCCGCCCCAGATAACATCTCTCATGGTGCGTGTTACCAGCATGCCGACAAATCGCGCATCAGGCATGACTGTTTGCCGCTCACCTATTAAGAGGCCGATAGACATCACCTTGAGCCCATACCTGGTCAGCGGCTCTATATACGGCTCGCTCTCGCTCCTGCCAACAGGGGCCCATCCCCCGGCGTTCGCCGTCCTGTGTACACCAAGCATGTGCGGCACGTCCGGCCCATAGACATCAGCATCGAAGATACCGACTTTGAAGCCGAGTGCGGAAAGCGCCAGCGCCAGGTTTACTGTGAGCGTGGTCTTGCCAACACCACCCTTGCCACTGGCAACGGTGAGCACACGCTGGACTGCTGGTATGGGGGTGGGCATTTTATGGGAGCATGTCGCCATGCAGACTCTTAGCCGCTTACCTCTTCCAGATCGAGGGCGAAGTCTTCTATCACAGGGTTTGCCAGGAGCCGCTTGCACATGGCTATTGCTTGCTCTTCTGCGGCTCTCTTGTTCTCGGCGCTGAGAGTCACCTGGATGTATTTGCCTGAGCGAACGCTTTCCACTCCGCCATATCCCAGGTTGTGAAGCGCATCACGCATGGCGAGACCGGGCGGGTCGTTTACCACTGGTTTGAGGGTAACTCTTATCTTAGCGAGCCATTTTTGCATGCGCGTTCCGCTCCAAAGCTAATCGTGACAGCAAATCGCTCCTGGTGAGGCGACTATATGCTTCTAGGTATTTCTCCGATGTCCTGGCTGCCACATCATCAGGCAGCGCCGGCGCAGGTGGTTCTCGGTCCCAGCCCGATTGCAGGAGCCAGTCGCGCACATACTGCTTGTCCAGGCTCGCTTGTCCTTCGCCAAACTTATATTTTTCAACTTCCCAGAATCGCGAGGAGTCGGGCGTGAACATCTCATCTATGACGATGAGTTCGCCATCGAGCATACCGAATTCGAGCTTGGTATCCGCGATAATTATGCCGCGCTGCCTGGCGAATTCAGCAGCCCAGGTGTATAGCGCGAGAGTAGAGTCGCGCAACCTGCCGGCAAGCTCTACGCCCAGAAGTGAGACTAAATACTCAAAGGTGATATTCTCGTCATGACCACTGGCAGCCTTCGTCGCCGGTGTGAAGAGAGGTTCATAGAGCTGACCACTCTCAAGCATATCTTCATCGAGCTTTATACCCGCAACACTACCTGTGCTCTTGTACTCGTTCCAAGCTGAACCGGCCAGGTACCCGCGAGCGACGCATTCTATGTCTATACGCTCCGCTTTGTTTACAAGCATAGAACGGCCCCACAATTGCTCTTGTTGCGCTTCGGGCCAGGACCGCCAATCAAAAGGGTAATAGTCGGGTTTCGTGCTCACCATATGGT
>JALYYZ010000282.1 GCA_030945985.1 Chloroflexota bacterium | reverse complement strand
TGTTGTGCGGATTAGGAGCCGACGCGGCGCAGATATTCCTGGGTGGACCTAACTCGGAAGTGCCCAACCTCGGAGCATCGGGAGCAATAGCAGGCGTGCTGGCAGCCTACCTGATCCTTTTCCCGAGGGCAAGGGTAAGGGCGCTGATCCCATTAGGGTTTTTATGACAATCACCTTTGTGCCAGCCATTCTGATGATAGGTATCTGGATAGCCACGCAGATCTTCAGCGTGTCGGTTTCTCACGAACAGGGCGGCGGAATAGCATATTGGGCGCATATAGGGGGCTTCATAACGGGCGCGGTGCTGGTCTTCCTCTTCCGAAATCGCAATACCGCTACGAACCCACTCTTTGCCAGGTAGACGCAGGCATGCAAATAGCGTAGGCTCAATCGAGCAACATTATGAGAGGAACAAAAAGAGCTGCCAACCTATTTGGGTTGGCAGCTCTTTTTGTTCCTCTGGATGAAGCAGTATGCTCTCGCTACTTACCGATGCCGAAGAATATCTGCACGTGGTTGCGGCTGAGGTTACCTTCTTTAGTAGGCTGGGTAGCCGAGCCGAAAAGCACATACTTGAAGGGGCGTACGAAAGGAGCCGCAGTCTTATCGTAGTTAGCCCTGGTGTCACTGTCGCTTATGGTGCCCTCGGCGAGGGTGCGCGAAGCGTTCAGGTCGAGATAGGCCACGATGTTACTGTCACGGGGTAGGTGAGGGGAGACGGTGCGCCAGGTATCAGTGCTGCCCAGGCCCTTGCCCTGAGCGCCTACCGTATCGTTGAGGCGAGCCTTGGAGGCATTTATGTCCTTATCGATAACCACGTAGAAGTGGTCCTTAGTGGTGCCAAAGATTACGCCCGACCCACCTATGTCATAGAACTTGCCTCCTGCCGCGTCGAAGCTGGACGCGCTTCCGCTGCTATCGCTAAACATTTTCTGAGCAAGGGTCTCTACTGTCTGCTGGGCCTTGTCGTGGTCTGTAGGAGCCAGTTTGAGTTGGAAAGTTGCCCCGGCTGCCATAGTGTCCGTGGATGCCTTACCTGATGCCGAACCACTGAATGAGAAGTCACCCCCCATCCAGGAGAGGATGTCTTTTCGGAGGTCAAGCCCGGACTGGTCGTGTACACCCTTCTCGATGCTCTGCGCCATGTTGTCACCATTGTCAGCCGGACGCTTGGCAAGAGCGTCGAGGGTCGTCGTAGCTGTATCCTTGATGTCTGTACCCGCCAGGAAACCCAGCACCCCATTCGGCACATCGGCTAGAGTGGAGGCGTCAGGCTTGGCGTTGGGGTTGACCTCTATGCCTGTGCCGCTAAGGTCGGTCTGAGACGCTATATCCACTTGCATACCGTCGTTCTGGGCGCTCACGGTAATGAGGGTTGCGCCCTGGACATTGCTAATACCGGCAGACTGGGCGGCCTCGGGTGAGGCTGTATTTACCTGCTTGTATATCTCGGTAAGGTTGAGGTAAAGAGTAGCAAGACGCTCAGCGGGCACCTGACCTGAGAGGGTTTTGAAGTTGCTGTCGTCCTTCAGACCCTTGTTATCCTTGAACTGGTCGATGACTGCGCGCACAGGCTCGATTTTAGCTCCTGCCACAGCTGTGGACGTGCCATCGAGCAAGCTAAAGAAGATAGTTGTGGTAGCGGTCACATACTTGTGAATATCAGTATCGCGGTACTTTTCAGCGACCTCCGTGCTGGCCAGGTTATCGACCTTCTGCTTGAGGTCAGAGATAGGACCTTTCTTGTTGAGCGGGTTGAAGTCAAGGTCGATCAAGCCAACCACGTTCTTGCCAAGCACATCGGCGACAACGCTCGAGGAGTTGTCGCCGGCGTTCTTGATCTTGGTAAGATCGTCGGTGCTGGGTGGGAGTACAGCAATGGTCACGTTGTTGCCCAGGTAGCTGGATAGGGCGTCTACGCTGCTGAGGTCGGGGGTAGCAGTACCACCGGCGGATAGGCCGGCAGCCTGCCCTGCATCGGACGCCTGCTTCATTATATTTGTCCAGGCTTCCTGGAATCCAGGCTGCGATTGAAAGGCGTCCCTCATTTTATCAAGAGCCGCCTTCTGGCTGCCGGTTCGCTGTGGGCTGACGGTAAGGTAGCCAAGCGTATTCGCGGGAAGAAGTCTTTCAACCGCAATGGCAGGCTTGTTGACTACCTTGTTGTATAGGTAGAAAGCCCCGCTGCCTGCGGCTGCCAGCAGCACGAGCACGACAAGACCTGCAATAAGAGGCATATTACTTCGCTTACGCGCGGTAACATTTACCTGTACGGGTACCTGTTGTGCCACTGGTGCGTAAGAGGCCGGTGGAGGAGAGTAAGTGGTGGAAGCGCTTTCTGTATGCTCGGTGCGGAAGCCTTGTGCTTCCTCAGCAGGCGCGGCAGCCATGCCGGCATCCTGTAGGGGTTGCCCTGTCTGCGCGTCATACCGAGCGCCGGCCGGGTTCTGGTCCTGGGAGTCCATAATTTCTCCTTAACATAGACAGCATCATGTGGAGTGCCATTCAGATAAAGGCATTCCCTGCCAGCATTGTAAGCGACCAGCGGTCAGCAGTCAAGAGGTGAATAGAAACGTAGGGCTGTGTCAAAGTCGTAGCGAAAGGACGCAGCGCGGGAAGGGACATGCAGAGAAGCACTCTTTCCCAATAGAGTGCTGGAAGATGCACTAGCGGAAACTCAGAACAAGATGTCGAGAGGTATGAGGTACCACGCGCCACAGCCCCAAGTTAAGGCTCCTGTCTAGCCTGGCGATCTCGCTCCTTTTTAGCTTGTTCATAAACTCTGTGGGCTTCTTCCATCCTACTTTGCTCTTCCGGACTATTGGTGGAGAGCGGAGGGACGGGCACAGGGTGTCCATCTTCGCCCAGGGCTACAAAGGTCAACACACAAGAACTTGTATGCACTTTACGCCCTGAAGCAGGGTTCTCAGCCGATACTTGCACCCGCACGAGCATCGAGGAACGTCCCACATATTCAACCTGTGAGGTAATCGTTACAAGATCGCCTATGTATACGGGCTCCAGGAAGCTCATATGGTCAAGAGCCACGGTAACAACCTGGCGACCACAGTGTCGCATAGCAGCTACAGCGGCTCCAACGTCCACCATCTTCATGATAGAACCACCATGCACATTACCCATCGGGTTCGCGTCATTCGGGAGCATCACCTGGCTGATGGTGCTTTGAGACGCCGACATGGGTCGAGGTGTGAGAGGCTTAGGCTCACCAAAAGCTCGTCTGTTGAATACGTTTGTGGACATTATGCCTCCTATTGAGAGTGTCGCTCAGAGCCTGACCACCGTCACACCCTCTCCACCTGCTTCGACGGGTGGAGTCTCAAGCTCCTTAACGGCCGGGTGCTTTTTGAGGTACTCACGCATAGCTTTACGCAAAGCGCCGGTGCCCTTGCCATGTATTATGCGGATAAAAGGCATACCAACCAGCACGGCGTCGTTCAGGCGCTGGTCTATCTCCTCGATAGCCTCTTCGGCTCGCCAACCACGGAAATCGTACTCCAGGGGAGGCGTAATAGCCGGCATCTGCGTGTTATACCGCCCCGCAGAAGAGGTCTCAGCAAGGTTAGCGCTCTCACGAGCAGCGGAAGCGGTGCGGCGTAGCGTCAGGCCCGACGCAGGTTGGCGCATCTTAAAGGCTCCTACCTGCACCTCTACCTGCCCGCCGGAATCAGGGGTGCCGAGCACAACGCCCTCGGCACCCATGCTCTGAACATAAACCTGATCACCTGCGCCGAGCAGATGTGGCATGTGAGCTTCTTGCTCGCTCCTCGGCATGGCTTGCACGCGGGTTCGCGCTTTCTTCTGTTGGGCAGCTTTGCCCCGGAGGGTACGCGCTATCTCTTCCGCACGCGTCTCAGCGTCGCGCACCCACTGGCGGGTCAATGTCTCGTCAGAGGTTGCAACAAGACCGGCCTCGACGCGACCGCGCAGTTGCCGTAGTTCATCGCGCAAGATCTCTACATCACGCCCTACTTCGGCCCGAGCTTCTTCCGCAGCCCGGATCTTGAGATCCTCCACATCGGCCAAGCGCCTATCCAACTCCTGCTGGCGATACTCCAATTGCAGACGCGCACTCTCCGCCGTGCCGCGCTCGGTGCGAGCAGCTTCTCGCTCGGTCCTGATATTCTCTATCAGGTCTTCTACGTGCTGGGCCTCCGGGTCTATAAACCTGCGAGCCCTCTCTATGATAGCGTTGTTGAGGCCGAGGCGACGGGCAATAGCGAGGGCATTGCTGCGCCCCGGCACACCTATCATGAGCCGGTAGGTCGGGCTGAGGGTCTCGACGTTGAACTCCACTGAGGCATTCTCTACTCCCTTTGTGCTGAAAGCAAAGGCTTTTAGCTCGGAGTAATGGGTGGTGCAGACCGAGAGAGCGCCAATATCGAGTATAAAGCTGATAATAGAGCGAGCAAGCGCAGAGCCCTCTTGCGGGTCGGTGCCCGCTCCCAACTCGTCGAGAAGAATCAGGCTTTCACGCGTAGCTTGCTTGAGTATCTCTATTATGTTGGACATGTGAGACGAGAAAGTGCTGAGGCTTTGCTCGATACTCTGCTCGTCCCCTATATCAGCGAAGACATCCTTGAATATGACAGCACGCGAGCCGCTCTCTGCGGGAATATGCAGGCCCGACATGGCCATGACCGTGAGCAGGCCCACAGTCTTGAGTGCCACAGTTTTACCACCTGTGTTGGGGCCCGTAATCACAAGCATCCTGAAACGGGTGCCAAGCTCTACCGTGATAGGCACAACTTTACCTGAAAGTAGTGGGTGCCGGGCGTTCTTGAAGATAAGACCGCGCTGTGCAGGGAGAGACGGCAAGCTCGCAAGTCGCGCACTACCTTGCTGTTCGTCTCGTGCTGCATGCCTTTCGCGGTTATCACGGGGCCGCGAAGGATCAGGACCCTTCGGACGCGCTTCGACGATCTCAGGTGATCTAGCGTCGAGGGCAAGGCTGTAGCGGGCTTTGGCCATGGCAAGATCGAGGTCGGCCAGGATTTCTACGTTGGTGTTCAGGGACTCGCCTTTGGAGCCTATCAGCGCACCCAACTCACGTAAGATACGCTCTATCTCCTGCGACTCCTCTAGTTGGAGTTGTCGCCATTCATTACCAAGATCGACGACCACTAGAGGCTCCATGAAGAGCGTAGCTCCTGTGTTGGACTGGTCATGCACGATGCCACGGATAAGACCCTGGAAGTCGCGCTTCACAGGCACAACGTAGCGTCCGTTCCGCAGGGTGATTATAGGCTCCTGCAGAGCACGACTACCGGCGTCAGAGGATATGAGCTGCTGCAGGCGCGACATCAAGCGATTGTGAGCCGCGCGTATATTGGCCCGGATTTTACCCAGGGCAGGCGAGGCCGCATCAACTACTTGCCCATCGTCGTTGATGCAACGGGTGATTTCCTCTTCGACTTTGGGGAGCAGGGTAATGCCGTCTGCTATAAAGGTAAGGGTTGGAAGTTCGCCATGCTGCTCCTGGGTGCGCACAATGAGCCCTCGCAATATGCGACAGGCGCGCTGCGTATCCAGCACCAGGAGGATGTCGGAGGGGTCAAGCACCGACCCTAGCTCTGCCCTGCGCACAAGCTCGCGCACATCACGAGCACCACCGATAGTGACATCGGGCCGTAGAGAGAGGAGTCGGACGGCCTCCGTTGTGATACGCTGATTGCGCGTAACCAGTGCCGGATCTGTGAGAGGCTCCAGATTGAGCGCAAGCTCGCGACCTGCGGCAAACGAGGAGTAATTTGCGAGACGCTCGCGCACTTTGTCAAACTCGAGCGTCTTGAGTGTTTTTTCGTTCAATGCTTACTCTTACCTTAGTCTCGTCTTAAGCTGATATGCGTACCTGAAATTATACCACTTGCCGGGCCGACTTCTTATAGAGACCAGATATTCTCACCCGTGACTGCAAGCCTTCAGACGAACGAGTTGGCAGATCATAGTTCATCATATTTTGTCTTGCCAGGCACTGAATGGATAAAATAGCAGGGTCTCTATCCAAAGAGAAAAGCTACTCCGCCGCATACGTCTTTACAAAAGCGCGAGTATACCAGTAAAATATAGAAAGCGGACTTACGTGGTAACGGGACGGAGGCACGGCAGATGATTGAGTGCAAGATAGAGAGCATAAGGGTGAGCCTGGTCACTCAGCAGCGCGTCGTGATTCTAAAAGAGCTTGGCTCTGAACGCTACCTTCCAATCTGGATCGGGCCATATGAGGCCGATGCAATAGCGTTGGAGTTGCAGGAAGTACCTGTGCAACGCCCTTTTACACACGACTTGCTCCGCAACGTCATAATAGACCTGGGCGCTTCGGTCACACACGTGCTCATCAATGATCTACATGATGATACCTTCTTTGCCCGCCTGGTGCTGGACGTGCAGGGCAGGCATGCCGAAGTAGACTCTCGGCCTTCTGATGCGATTGCCCTGGCAGTGCGCGCCAAATGTCCTATCTTTGTTGAGGAAGCCGTCATGGAGAGGGCAGGGGTCACCCTGGACACCGAGAGCTCAGCAACGGACGAAGAACTGCCCGAAGGTGAAAGTTTGCCTCACTCAGAGCGCGCCGACGAAGATAGGCTCTCTGTTTTCCGCGACTTTATCAACTCGATAGATATGGATGATCTCGGCAAAACGGGAGAAAGTCCAGGTAAGTAGACGGGCGGCTTCTCGTCATCTTACGCTCGGATTGCAGTTGGGGAAGAAAGTGTTGGCATCTATCTTCGCTGCCTGTGCTCTCGTTACGTTGTTCGCGCCTCTGAACCATGCCCTGTTCTGCCCATCACATGCCTCACTACTCCCCGTCTGTGGGTTCACTCCCCCACATGCATACCCTCCTATGTAGCCTCGTGATGCCAGGTTCTCTATCCATACGTAGAATGGTGACTCTCTTGGCACATCTGTGAACGTCTGATCTGTGTGCGGGTCTATGAGCCCTGCTGCATTCGCTACTATCTTGGACAACTGCCCTCTCGTGGCATTAGACCCAGGTCTGAAGTATGGCATGTTTGCAGGTGGCACACATGGCTCGTCCGCTGCTATCCCGCAGGTGTACCCTCCCATGTATCCTCTGTGCGTGAGACGGTTGATCCATACGCAGAATGGGTTGAAGCTGTTCACGTCTTCGTACATCTGGGTTGGTCCTGGGTCATCTGAGAGACCTGCAGAGTTTGAGACGATCTTGGCTATCTGACCTCTGGTGATTAGAGCGCCTGGTCTGAAGTATGGATCATGGTTGAGGTTGCAAGGCTCACCGGGTGCTCCACATGCGTATCCACCTAAGATGCCGCGGCAGGCAAGGCAATGCACGTAAGGGTAGAATGATGAAGGATCAGGTGC
>JALYYZ010000423.1 GCA_030945985.1 Chloroflexota bacterium | reverse complement strand
GTTTGTGGGCAAGTTCAACCTGGGCTACAGCTATGTCGACCTCTTCGAGGGGGGCACTATCCACCTTTTCGATATGGCGCGCTACTTGATAGGCGATGTGGCCTCGGTGACCTGCCTCGGCGTGGACCGCTACTCGCGAAACGCCCGGCGCTACCCTGTGGACAACGCCGTTGCCGCGCTGGAGTTTGCATCGGGCGCGGTCGGTAGCATCTGCACCAGCGCGAGTGCCCTCAGCTTCAAGCCGTGGGAGCGGGTGGAGGTCTATGGCGACCACGCCTGGCTATCCGTAGAGGACGGGCGCGACCTCCTCCTCTACCGTAGCGAGGAGGGGCCGGAGGAAAAGTGGTCTCCAGTAGTTCCCAACACCCTGCTCTTCGATGAGGAGTTCGGAGGTTTCACGGGGATACTCGAGAACTTCGCTCAGGTGATCAGGGGCAATGAGCAGCCCCTCGTAACCGGCTGGGACGGTTACCGCGCTTACGAGCTTCTGGTCGCTTGCCAGCTATCTATAGCGCGAGGGGAGAAAGTAGCCCTGCCACTGGAGCCGGCGAAGGCTGATGCCGAGGCGCTGCGGTGGTTCAAGAGCAACGGCTGGCAGAGTTGAGAAGATGAAGATCATCGAGCTGCAAACATTCATGGCGAACGCGGGTCTCCGCAACTACCTCTTCATCAGGCTGCGCACCGACACGGGCCTGACCGGTGTGGGCGAGGCCTCGCTTGAATGGCAGGAAAAGACGGTCCAAACCCTCGTTCACGAGTGGGTAGAGGGCCAGGTGCTGGGTCGCGACCCGTTCGACATCGAGCCTGTAGTTGGAGGCATGATACGCGACCAATACCAGGGTGGCTCGACGGTAATGACCGCCATCAGTGGAGTGGAAATCGCCATGTGGGACATCATAGGCAAAGCTTGCAACCAGCCGGTTTACCGCCTGCTAGGGGGGCGACAGCACAGGCGCATACCCGCCTACGCTAATGGCTGGTATGGTGGCGCGAAGACGCCCGGCGACTTTGCTGCACGTGCGCGCCACGCGGTGCTGCTGGGCTACAGGGCGCTCAAGTTCGACCCCTTTGGCGTGGCCTGGAAAGATATGCAACCGGAGGACGCGGAGTTTGCCCTGGAGAGGGTGACCGCCGTTCGCGAGGCTGTGGGGCCGCAGGTAGGCTTAATGATAGAATTCCACGGCAGGTTGTCGGCCGGGAGCGCAGTTGAGATGATGAGAAAGCTCGAGACCTACAACCCCACCTGGTGCGAGGAGCCGGTCGCTCCAGAGAACCTGGAGCTGCTGGCCGAGGTAAAGGGACGTACCAGCCTCCCGATATCGACGGGGGAGCGCCTCTACACGCTGGCCGACTTCTACAGGCTGACCCGTCTGCGGGCCGCCGATATTGTGCAGCCCGACATATCGCACTGCGGCGGTATACTGGCCGCCAAGAAGATAGCGGCGTTCGCCGCCGTGCAGGATATGCGAGTGGCACCCCATTGCTCGGTTGGCCCGGTCGCGCTTGCAGCAGCCCTACACTTCGACGTAAGCACGCCTAACTTTATGGTACAGGAGGCGTTCGGCGAGTTTGATGTGCCCTGGCGCGACACTCTTGTGGGTGGCTGGAACCCTCTGAGCAAAGGCGAGTTCGTGCTGGAAGACCGCCCGGGCCTCGGGATAGACATCGACGAAGAAGCAATAGCCCGGCACCCCTACGTACAGAACCCTTTCCCGAGCCTTTGGGACGGCGAGTGGCAGACCAACTTCACCCAGAATGAGCTATGAGGGCCGGTTAGAACCGGTTAGAATATGAGCACTGAGCACTCGCAGTTGAAAAGAGAGATCATTGAGGCATGCCTTGGCCTTGAAGATTTGGGTTACGTAGTTGGCACCTACGGCAACGTAAGCGTGCGTGCCGGTTCGGACCTCATCATCACGCCCAGCAGGATCGACTACCGCGCTCTCACTCCCGACGACCTGGTGGTAGTGTCGATAGAGAGCGGCGCTGCTAGCGGCAGCCGCCTCCCTTCCTCCGAAATGGAGGTGCATAGGCAGATATATTGCGCCCGTCCGGACCTGGGAGCGGTGGCGCATACCCACTCTCTTTACGCCACAGCCCTGTCCTGTATGCACCGCGATTTGCCGGTGATCGTCGAGGAGCAGTCGCAGGTGATCGGAGACGAGATACGCTGCACCCATTATGTACCGGCAGGGCAGCACCGCAAGCTGGGTGAGGAGGTGGCGAGGGCACTGGGCAAAAGCAACGCCGTGCTTCTGGCGAACCACGGCACGGCCAGTTGCGGGCGTACGCTGGCCGAGGCGCTCTTTACCTGTCGTATCACCGAGCGGGTTGCCCAGATGTACCTGTTGGCGAGCGCTGCGGGCGCGCCCGTACCCATACCCCAGGAATACGTCCTGAGCGAACACGACCGGTACGTGAATAAGTACGGCACCACCAGGGATCACGAGTAGGGGAAGCCCTGATAGAGAGACGAGCACCGCAGGGGGAAGCATAACCGATGCCCAATCTATTCAACCGCCACTGGACGCGCGCCGAGTTGCTCAAGCGAGTGGGCCATCTCTCGCAAGTTGGGGGCGTGCAGCTACTCACATCGGAGAACGGGCCCTCACGGGGCGTGCGCCTGCTTGATTTCAGGACTGGCACCGGCTTTAACTTCAAAGTTGCTATCGACCGTGGCATGGACGTAGGCTACTGCGAATACCGGGGGGCCTCGCTTGCCTGGATACCGCACACGCTCCTTCCTGGCCCCTGGTATTTCGAGCAGCAAACCGAGTTCGGTTGGCTGCGCACGGCCCTTGGCGGCTTCAACAACTCCAGCGGTATGGTGCATATCGGCAACCCTGAGAGCGACTCGGTAGCACACTACAACTTTCCCGCCCGCCCGACCGAGAGATACGGCGTGCATGACCGCATGGCTCTCATTCCCGGCGAGTTGGTGAGCTTCGGCGAGCGGTGGGAGGACGACGACTGCATAATAGAAGCTGTAGGCAAGGTGACCCAGGCGCAGGCGTACGGTGAAAACCTCGTGATGACGAGGCGTTACACGGCCCATATAGGGGAGCCGCGCTTCGTAATGCGCGACGAAATAGAGAACGCAGGCTACCTGCCCACCGTGCATATGCTCCTCTACCATATCAATACAGGCTTCCCTTTCGTCGACGAGGGCTCGGAGCTAATAGCCCCTTTCGGTAGCCCGCCCCAGGTGCTCTTCGGCGATGCCGATCCTCACAAGCCCGACGAATACAGCCGGTTCATCGCGCCACAGAAAGAGTGGGTGCAGCAGACGTTCGAGCACGATATGGTGGCCGACGAGGAGGGCAGGGTATCGGTTGCTCTGGTGAACCCGAAGCTAGGGGAGAGCGGGCAGGGGCTCTACGTCCGCTATAGCAAACGCACGATGCCCAGGTATATAGAGTGGCGTATGATGGGTGAGGGACAGTACGCAGTGGGCATCGAGCCGTGTACCAACACCTTCGGGCGCGACGAAGTACGGAGATTGGGCGAGCAGATAACTCTGCAACCGGGAGAGCGCCGCGTCTACGAGACCGAAGTCGGTATTCTGGACGGGGCGGGCGATATAGAGCAGTTTCGAAAGAGCATGCGCGCGGTGCTGAGTAGGCAAGGCCCGGCGTGACGTACGATTTAGTCAGCCTCGGCGAAGTGATGCTGCGGATGTCGCCGCCACGCTACGAGCGCCTGCGCAGGGCATCGACGCTTGACGTGAGAGTTTCCGGCTCACAGCTCAATGTAGCCGCCAACCTGGCGCGCCTGGGCTGGAAAACAGCCTTTCTCTCTAAACTGCCTGCCAACGAGCTGGGACTGCTGGCGCGCGATGCGTGCATGGGCTACGGCGTCGATACGAGGTACGTCACCATGTCGCCGGGGGCCAGAATGGGGGTCAACTATATTGACTTCGCGGTCGAGCCGAGGGCAAATAGCGTGGTGTATGATAGAGCGGACAGCGCGGCGAGCAGCGTCACGCCGGGGGATTTTGACTGGCCCGGCATACTGCGTGATGTGAAAGTGGCCTACACGGATGGCATCTTTCCTGGGTTGAGTGACGGCTGCCGCGAGGCTACGCGGCTCTTCCTGCGCACGGCCCGTGAGCAGGGCTGCGCCACGGCGTTCGATGTCAACTACCGCGAGCACCTCTGGACAGAGAGCAAAGCAAGGGAAGCCTGGTCGGAACTGCTGCCTTTTGTAGACATTCTGGTCACAAACCGCTCTGTCTCCGAAGCCGTCTTTGGGTTCGGCGGCTCCGACCCAGAGCTGATGGGGCAATATCACAAAGCGTTCGGCAGCAAAGTGGTATGCCTGACCACCCGCGAGCAAAGCGGCCTGCTGCGCGGAGCCTGGAGCAGCAAAGCCCTATATGAAGGCACTGTAGTAGAAGGTCGGCGCTACGAATTCGACGTGGTTGACCGCTTCGGTACCGGAGACGCCTATATGTCGGGCCTGCTCTACGGCTACGTGGGTCCCGGTAGTCTGACTGGTAAGCTGAGCAACGAGAAAATCAAGTACGCGCTCGATTTCGGCGATGCCCTCTGCGCCCTGGCACATACAATCGAGGGCGACGTCGCGCAAATCAGCCCCAGCGAAGTCGAAGCGCTTTTGGGCGACAATTACAGCTTGCGTCTGAGGAGATAAGCATGGTGTCCGGTACCGGCGAGATGGAAGAAACGTACAACTTGAGCACGCGCGAGCGCGCCCTGCTCTATACCAGGAGCACAGGCGTGCTCCCTGCGATGAAGCTCAAAAAGGACGAGAGGCCTGAAGAGGTGTTGGAGTGGGTGTGGGCTATGTACAGAGGAGGAGCGCGTGTAGTTGAAATAACAATGACCTCGCCCGGCGCGCTGGAGCACTTTCGCACGTTGTCCGCCGAGTTCGGTGATCGCCTCCTGGTCGCATCCGGCACCACGCTGGACGCCGCAGCCGCGCGAGACGCCATTATGGCGGGCGCGCGGATAGTGGTTTCGCCGGCGGTGGTGCCTGAAGTAATAGCCACGGCCCACCGTTACGGCGTCGCCTGCTACTCGGGCGCCTTTACTGCCACTGAGTGCCTCAGCGCCATGCAGTTGGGCGCTGACATGGTGAAAATATTCCCTGCAGCCCTGGGCGGTCCCGCTTACATGACCAACCTCAAGATGGTTTATCCCGAGATCAGCCTTATCCCCTCGGGCGGGATCAGCCTGGAAAACGCAGGCGACTTTATCAGACACGGGGCCTCAGCCATCTCAGGCGCGCGCAACTTCTTCGACCGTGAGACGGTAGCGGCAATGGGCACCAACTGGATTACAGAGCAGGTGGAGCAGTACATAGAGATCGTCGCCAGAGCACGCAGGGAGTCCACCCCGCTGCCATGACACGCGATATGCACCATTGCGAGAGGCCAATCAATGGCTAATTACGTACAACGCCAAATAACTAAGGTAAAATCGCGGGTTACTCAACTACCCTTGTGAAGTGAGGATAATGTGGAGACGAAAACAGGAATAGAGGCAGAGATCGTCGAGAACAGATGGGCGAGTAGCGAAGCAGCAGGTCTGGGTGAGCTCGACCAGCTTGTGTACCAGTCGAGGCTGCTCGGCTCGGACCCCAGGCTGGTGCTGTGGGGCGGAGGCAACACCTCTCTCAAGGTACGCGAGCGCGACTATAGGGGGAGAGATGTCTATGTGCTGCGGGTGAAAGGCAGCGGGTCAGACCTCAAGGCCGTTGTCCCAGGCGACTTCCCGGGCGTGCGCATGGATGACGTGCTGCCGCTGATGGAGCGCGAAGCAATGTCAGACGAGGAGATGGTGGAGTACCTGGGGCACACGCTGATGGACCCTGCGTCGCCACGCCCTTCTATCGAAACGCTGCTCCATGCATTCGTGCCCGCCCGCTCCGTGGTACACAGCCACGCCGATGCTATCCTGGCCCTCACCAACAACACCGAGTCGGAACGTATCCTGGGCGAGCTGTTCGGGGACAGAGTGGCAGTTATCCCCTACAGCAGGCCGGGGTTTCTGCTCTCCAAGGAGGTGGGCCTGGCCGTTCGCCGGAGCCCCTATATCAAGGGCGTCATCCTGCTAAATCACGGATTGATTACCTGGGACGACGACCCAAAGGAGGCATACAGGCTGCATATCGAGATTGTCGACTGCGCTGCCAAATACGCTTCCCAGAGGGGGAGACCGCCCGCCGGCAATAAAAGGACGTCGCAGGTAGATGTCGAGAGCACAACAGCAGAAGTCGAGAAACGGGTTGCGGAGTTGGCCCCGGCCTTGCGCGGCATGCTGGGCCGAGAGAAGCGCGTGGTCATGCGCTTCGATGGCACCCTGGACGTGCGCCGCCTGGTTTCCGGCGAGATAGTGACGCTCGGAAGGTTGGTCGAAGTGCTTCAGCAGGGCGCGGCCACGCCTGACCACATACTTAACACCAAGCGCACGCCCCTCTGGATCGACGCGGGCCCCGCCCCCACTGGAGAGCAACTAGCGAGCGCGGCGCGAACGGCCTACAACGAGTGGGTTGAGGGCTACACACGCTACTATGATAGTTACAGCACAGGTGAGAGCATGTTGCCCCCGGTTCCTCGCGTCGTGCTGGTGCGCGGGCTCGGTATGTTCTCTGTAGGCAAAGACAGCAAGGCAGCCATGATATCGGGGGACATATATCGACATACAATAGCGATAATCGAGGCTGCAGAAAGAGTGGGCGGGTACCGTTCCCTCTCTCTCAGTGACGCTTTCGCGGCCGAGTACTGGCCGCTGGAGCTTTACAAGCTGACCTTCGCGCCGGCGGAAAAGGAGCTGAGCCGCAGAGTGGTGCTGATTACCGGGGCTGCCGGTGCGATCGGAGCGGACATAGCGCGCAGGTTCGCCGCCGAAGGTGGGCACGTAATCTGCGCCGATCTGGACCTCAAAAAAGCCGAGGCCCTGGCGGCGGAGTGTACCCGCGCCTACCCTGCCAACCGCGCGATTGCCGTCACGATGGACGTTACCAGCGAGGAGTCGGTAGAAGAGGCATTCAGATTGGCCGTCCTCGAATATGGGGGTATCGACGTCGTGGTGTCGAACGCCGGTATCGCCCACAGCGCACGGGTGGACGAGTTGAGTCTGCGAGACTGGCAACGCAGCTTCGCAGTGAATGCCACTGGACACTTCCTGGTGGCGCGCAAGGCTCTCACGGTGCTTAAGGCCCAGGGCAAGATGCAGGAGACGGGCGGCAGCCTGGTCTTTATAGCCACAAAGAATGTCACCGCGCCTGGCGTGGGCTTCGCGGCATACAGCGCGTCCAAAGCGGCCGAGGCGCAGTTAGCTCGCATCCTCGCTCTGGAGGGTGGGCCTTACGGTATACGGTCGAACATGGTCAATCCCGACGCCGTATTCGAGGGCTCTGGACTGTGGTCGCCCGAAGTAAGAGAGCAACGGGCCAGGGCACAGGGCATAGATCCATCAGAGATCGAGGAGTTCTATCGTAAGCGCAACCTCCTGCAAACCAGGATCACCGGCGAGGATGTGGCCCAGGCTGCCCTCTACTACGCAGGTGATCGCTCGCTTGTCACAACAGGCAGCATGCTGCCCGTGGACGGCGGCTTGCGGGAAGCCTTTCCCAGGTAGGTAGCTCAACCCTGTTTTGTATGCATGCCTCACTCTTCAGGCTGGGCGTCGATGATGCTTCGCACCCTGGCCCGTCTGCCGAGCGCAACGGTAGCGAGCACCAGCACTGCGGCCACCATGGTCAACGGCGTAATTACCTCGCCCAAAAGGAGAGCCGACACCCCGAGGGTCAGGAAGGGCTGCAGGAGCTGCAACTGGCTGACCCGTGCCACCCCACCGAGCGCCAGGCCGCGGTACCAGGCGAAGAAGCCTGCGAACTGGCTGATGCAGGCCAGATAAGCGAAGGCCAGCCAGGCCTCGATGGTGGGCGGCGCGAGTTGTCTGCCTGCGGCCAGCACCACAGGCACGACGATAAAAGGCGCGCCCAGCACAAGAGTCCAACTGATCACCTGCCAGCCCCCTAGCTCGTGGGTGAGGCGCGTTCCCTCGGCATAGCCAACAGCTGCTGCGGCCACGGCTCCCAGGAGGGCCAGGTCGGGTGGGCTGACCTGGCCCCCGCTTGAGATGAGCGCGAAGCTGACCACTATCGCGCTGCCGGCGACGCTTGCCAGCCAGAAGCGAGGTGATGGTCGCTCGCCTGCTCTGATGGTGCCCGCGAGCGCGGTGGCCAGCGGCAGCAGGCCCAGCACTATTGCTCCGTGTGAAGAGGGCAGGCGGCTAATGGCCCATGCGGAAAGGAGTGGGAAGCCGAGTATCACGCCCAGCCCGATCACTGCAAGACTACGTACCTGCCTCTTCGTGGGTAGCGGCTGGCGTGTTACCCACAGAAGTATACCCGCAAGCACCGCAGCCGCAAGCGCTCGCCCCAGGCCAATGAAGGTAGGATCGAAATAGGCGACGGCTATCCTCGTGAAGGGCAACGTCAGGCTGAAAGCCGCTACACCCAGGAAGCCATATAGCATACCGCTCTTCTCTCTTGCAGCGGCTCGGCTCCTCGCCCTCTCATCCATTCCCTACCTCGCTTTATCCACTATAGTGTCACACGTCCATTATAGTGGATATAATGTTCTTTGCAAATGAGTTACGCTATATGCTACAGTAGGCGGCGATAGGAGCTGTATATGGAACTGGGTGTGGCTATTCGCAAACGG
>JALYYZ010000200.1 GCA_030945985.1 Chloroflexota bacterium | reverse complement strand
GTGTGGCGTAGATGTCGCCTGCTCCCGAGTTGCCCTGCTGTGACTGCCCACCTGACTGATTAAGGAAGGTGCTGTCGACGATACCATCCGCGCCCATAAAAGCGCCCCCGTACCCGGACGCTCGCAGATCTCTGAGCAGCAGGCCGGGGTGGTTATCGGATATCCCTCCAAAGTAGACCAGGCCCGGCTTCGCAGCGACGATCTTTTGCGCCAGGTCGCTGTAGCTCGGCGCATGAACGTCGATCCCCTTGGGGCCACCCAGCAGTTGGATGCCGAAGTCCTTTGCCGATTGCGCGAAAATAGCGGCAATGCCGTGCCCATACAGTTCGGTATCATCCAGCACGTAGACTGACTTGATGCCTATCTGTCGCGCATAAGCTGCGGCTGCGGAACCTTGCAGATCGTCAGCAGGCACGACACGGAAGTAGTTACGCTGGACAAGTGGGCTGTACAGCCAGGGCTCACCCGCGCTGCCTGTACCAGGCTTGGTCAGCCCAGGGTAGGTATTGCCTGGGCTGATCATCGCCATGTGGACACGGTTGAGCACGGGGATGCTCACTTTGGCGGCTCCGCTGTTGTAGGTGCCGATGTAGACCAGTGCGTTAGGATCCTCTAAGGCTCGCCGCGCGTTTGCAAGCTCCACGTCTGGGTCCCACTTGCCATCTATGCTGCTAGCGCCGTTGAGAGGTACAAGCTCAAGGCGGAAGGGGCCGCTACGAGCGTTCACCTCGCTAATCGCCATCTCGACTCCATGCACCATGCTGGCGAATTTATTCATCGGCACGCTGGTGTAGATCCGCACTAATTGTGGGTCTGCGGTGTTGGCTTGCCCTATGCCCGGCACAAGCGCAAAGTATAGCCCGATCCCCACGGCGAGCGCCAGGAATATAGGTCCGATTACTTCCACCGCCCCTAGCGGTAACGATCTGCTTCTCATGATCTGCTTCTCATAATATGACCCTGCTCTTTACGTCTTGCGATAGCATACGCGCGCCTGTGACCCACATGACCTTATTGTTTCTGCACGGCATCTCTTTGTGTCGGCAGCTATATGCCGGAAAGATCCAGGCGAACCATGCCTCGGCTCCTTTGTTCCTTTAGCCCTTTATTCCCATGCAACATTCATAAACCAGTTACGTACATCTATCGAGTGAGGTTACAACAACGAGTCGTACGTGCAATACAGAGACGTAGAAGCAGCAATATAGCCGATCGCCTGTGGAATAATATTGTGATGCCTCGATAGGTGGGTCACGCTATGCAAGTATGTAGAATCTGGTTATACTGGTTCCGCCGCCCCGTTCAGAGCATCCGGCGTCTAAATGGCCTGCCACAGTATATACGTGAGTGGCTGCGCCCGCAACGTAACTGCGCCGCGTGGCGCGCCGTAGATAGTAAAAAGAAGAGAAGAGAGGCTATAGAGATTGGCTAAAGCACACGCCCACCACGCCGCGCACAACGCATCCCATGCTACCCAGGTATGCCCCACTTGTGGCAAGAGCGTTGTACCGAGCGACGGCTACTGCCCGGCGTGCGGCTCGCCGATACAAGTCGCTGGAGGCGCTACGCTCTCGGGTGCCTCCTCTTCGCCGGGCACAGTTGGGGTTCCTCCAACGGGTAGCTCTGCGAGCGCGCATGAGGCTGCTCTGCTGTGCCCGGTATGCGGCAGCAGCAACCCACCCGGCACAGAATATTGCGTCCAGTGCGGTGCGCTGTTGGCACAGGCGCTCGCCACCACCTCCACCGGAGCAGTGGCCGTCCCTAAAACAGGGTTTCCTCCACATACTCCGGTGCCCGTAGGGAGGAACCCTACGCCCTCCTCGTCCAACACGTCCTCCACGTCCACTGCCGTTCCATGCGCGATCTGTGGACATGCTATACCTGTGGGCGAAGACTACTGCCCCAACTGCGGTGCCCCTGCGAGCACGTCCGCAGCGGTGCAGTCGGCGCCGGACGGGGCGGCACATCAGGCGAAGAGTGTACTCACCAATTGCCCCAACTGCGGAGCCGTGTTGCGTCCGGGAGCGCGTTTCTGTAGGGAGTGCGGCACACGCTTCGACGATTTGCCGGGAAAGCAGAAGGAGAGCGGGCCGGCAGGTGGGGGTCCCCAGCCTCTGGGTATTGGACAGACCCTTGCGGGTAGATATAAGCTCGTTTCGGCTATAGGCGGAGGCGGCATGGGTACCGTCTTCAAAGGGGTTGATACCCACCTCACCAGCCGGCAAGACCCGGAGGGTCGCCCGGTGGCTGTCAAAGCGATACTCGACACCTCCGATCCCGAGCTGCTGGCGGCTGCTGTAGAAGAGCGTGAGATGTTGGTGCGCCTGGATAACCCGAATATCGTGCGCATCTTCGATATAGTGGAGCAGGGAGGAACGCCATATATCGTGATGGCTTTCGTGCAGGGCACAAGCTGGAAAGAGATATATGACAGCAACGGCGGCCCCCTGCCTGAGACAGAGGCCCTCCGCTTGCTGCTTGGCATCCACGGCGCCTTCGATTACCTGCACCACCGAACACCGCCCGTGGTCTACCGAGATTTCAAACCGGGCAACGTTATCCAGGTAACCGAGCCGAACGGGAGCCAGAGGCAGGTACTGATCGACCTGGGCACCGCCATGGAATATTTCCCAGGGCAGAAGCGTGAGGCGTGGGGCACAGCAGGCTTCGCCCCGCCCGAGATAGGCGGCATCTGCGAGCAGAGTCCATCGATGGACCTCTTCGGCATCGTGAGCACCCTGGCCGCTTTGCTCGGAGTAGACGTCGAGAAGCAACCGCTAGGCGTTCCATCACACAGGGACTGGCCCGTTTCAGAGGAGATCTACGATTTCGTGGCGCGGGGCCGCGACCCCGACCCGCGCGTGCGCTTCGGCACGGTGGACGAGCTTTTCGACCAGCTCGAGGGTATCAATCGCTTTGTCAGGGGGCAAGCAAGCGAACGCGCTATGCTGTCCCGTGTGGCGCCTGGCGGTCAGAATGGCTCAGGTATGCCAGGAGGAGGAGGGCTACCCGGCGGCATCAAGCCGACAAGGAGCCTCTCGGCGGCGATGGTGCCTGTGCATAGCACGATCATAACAGGCAAGCTCTTCAGCACATCAGGCAAGATAGGGGCGCTCCCAACGCCGAGCAGCACCGACCCTGCGCAGCAACTGCTGCAGCCAGTTCGCGACCTTGTAGAGGATGGGCGTTATGTCGATGCGCTCAACCAGCTCGATGCCGTGCTGAAAGTTCACCCGGCGAGCATCGATGGGCACCTGCTCCGTGCCACCGCGCTCAACAACCTGGGGCGCACGGATGAAGCGCAAGCTGCGCTGGCTCAGGCGAACAGGCTCGGCACGCCGGCAACCCGCTGGCGCACGCTGCTGGTGGCTGCGCAAGCGGCGGACGGCACCGGCGACAATGCGGGGGCCGAGAAGTTGTACCAGGAGCTGATCAGGCTCGTGCCCGGCGAGGTGTTGCCCAAACAGGCGCTCGCCGATGTCTACAGGCGCGAGGGGAATTATGAGCGAGCCGCCGACTTCTACAGCAGGGTGGTGGCCGCAGATCCGGCCAACGCTGACGCCGTGCTCGGCTGGGCGGATAGCCTGGTGGCCCTCAACAAGACCGATGTTGCCATCAGCGTGCTCGACGCCGTCAACGAGAATGCGCTACGCTATGTAGACGCTCAACTGCGCCTCGTGGAGCTTTACCTCGTCAGGATCGGCAGCTATATGGACGGCCACCCCGACCGTCTGAGGCAAGGCACGCAGGGCGACCAGGACGTGCATGCGATGCTCAGCGACCTAGGCCTGGCAGGGCGCGGCATCGCGGCGCTTACCGACCGTACCGAGTCGGGGCACTTCTACCGGATGCTGGCAGACTGGTGGTACCTCGCCTACCGGCTCGCGAAAGCGAAGTTGCTCCCTCCCGATATGACCTGGCCCGACAGCAGCCCACAACATGCCAACACGCCGGAGTCGGTCGGCAAATCTACGAGGGAAGCATACCGCCGCTACTTGCAGCGCGTGCCTTCCACGCCCGACCGTGAGGCTGTGCTGGCCCGCATCTACTTCGATGTGCGAGAATGGCAGTGACCGGTGACCGGTGACCAGACGCTGGTGGTTAGTAGCCGGTGCCCTAACCACTAGCGTCTGGTCACTGGTCACTAGAAACGTTGAGCCCCGCGAGGAGCGGGTGAAAAGAGAGGGGAACAATGGTTCAATTTCGTGTTACGCCACACCCATCGGAGGCGCAGGTACTGCAAGCCCATGCTGATGCCCGCGTAATGTATACCGTGGGTGCGGACGCTTCGGGCGACGGCGCAAAAGTGCCTCTTTTTCTGGGGATCGTAATGGACCAGTCGGGCAGCATGGAGGGCCAGAAGATAGCCTCGGCGAAAGATGCCCTTACCAGGCTGCTCCAGCAGGTGCCGAACGACGATAACACCGTCGTCCATGTTACCCTCTTCAGCGACCACGCCGAGGAGTTGATCCCCGCGCAGACCGGGCGCGACATCGGGCGCAATATGGCCCAACTCAGCCGCCTTATCTACAACATCAACGCGGGGGGCGCTACCTCTCTCGGCAGCGGCCTGCGCGTGGCCTTGCGTGCCTCCCAGCCATACGCGGAATATGAGCGGCGCGTGCTGATGATCACAGACGGCAAACAGGAGTCTACAGTGCCCATCGAGGATGCCTACACGGCAGCCCAGGAGCTTGCCCACGCAGGCATTAGGATAGACGCCTGGGGCGTAGGGCAGGCGTGGGAGGCCGAGCAATTGCGCACCATAGCGCACACTACAGGAGGCGAGGCTGACGTGATCCCCGACGCTTCCGGGCTCGCAACAGCGGTGGGCCAGCTTTTCACCGAGGTGCAGAGCACGATGGCGAGCAACGTACGGCTGGTGCTCAATACTCCTGTAGGCACGCAGATCAAAAGCGTGCGCCAGGTCTACCCGTCGGTGCAAGACCGCGCGGCTCAGCAGATAAACGAGCAGAAATGGACAATCAATATCGGAGCCCTGGGCAGCGACGAGCCCAAATTCGTAATAGAACTCGAGACTACGCCGCGCGCCAACGATATACCTTTTCGCATACTGGTGCCGACCATTCTCTATAACGTAGGCAGCCAGGAACTGGCGGACGAGCTGGACCGCTCCGCCTGGTTCTTCGTGCGTTGGGTCGGCTCGCCCGGCCAGGTGAAGATGGACCCACAGTTGACCCGATTCACAGGCGAAGAAGAGGTCGCTGCCCTCTCACAGGAGGGCTTCGCTCTCCTCGACATGGGAGCTGTGAACGAGGCCACCGCGAAGCTTAGCGCCGCGCTGCAACGCGCCGTACAGATCAACAGCCCTCAGGCGGTTGTGCTGAGCGCCGTGGTCAACCCTCAAACGGGCAAGTTGGTCTCGACAAACGCCGACAGCACGATCAACAAAACAGGTAAGCTGCACACAGGCAAGACAGGCAAGATCATGGCTGCTACCGGGAAGCTGCCAGGCCAGCAGACGAAGAGTTAGACACTGTGGATCAGGATTACAGACTCACCTTACGCCGCAAGAGCCACTTTCACGCGTAGTCCGCAACTGTCGACACGACGAAATCGCGCGCATTGCGTCAGTGCGTTATGTAAGGTGAGTTAGTAATAGAGCTCTTAGGGCCGGCGGTGAGCCTGGGCCCCGATTGCCGGAACAAATGGAGAGTAGATGAACAACAGCGCCGGTGGACTGAACGCAGTCACAGAGTTATGGGAGAAGGCTCGGCAGCGCCCCGCCCCGGTGGCTGCAGTAGTGCTGCTGGTCACCCTCTTCATTGCGTTGGCAGGCTACCCTCTCGTGTGGCTGGTTGGCGGGGCGATAGTACTCGCGCTGCTCTGGCCCATGCTCTTTGGAGCGGCTCGTGGTGGCGCCGGTATTCAGCCTTCACCTTCATTAACGCCACAACCGCCGGTGTTAGCCCTCGACAAGCTAAGGGGCCACTACCTGGATCAGATGCGTAATGTGCTTGCTACAAGGCGCAAGATAGAGGAAGCTATCAGCCAGACAGACGACGCGGGCCAGCGGCAGGTGCTGGCAAACGCGACGAAGTTTCTACCTGACCTGACCGATAGCATATACCGCCTTTCGCTGAAGGCCCAGAGCGTGCAAAGCGAGATGGGCGAACCAGGGCTAGCTGGCAGCGCAGTAATGGGAGGAGGGCCGATGCAGGAGCTAACCGGAGAGATAAAGCGGCTGGAGGCGGCTATCCAGGGTACCAACGACGAGTTCCAGAAGAGCCAGTACTACGCGGCGCTTGACGGCAAGCTCCAGCAGATGCAAAATATGGCCGATACGACGGTGGCGGTGAGGCGCTGGGACGCGCAAATCGAAAACGCGGTAAGCACACTCGACACACTTCTCTCGCAGGTGCTGCGCATAAAATCGTCCGAGGTTCTCTCCTATTCCGGCGTTGGCAGCTCCGGGCAAGACGAATTATCGAACTCGCTGAAGCGTGAAGTGGATTCGCTCAAAGCGGCAGCCGAGGCCATGGATACAGTCTACGGATGGCAGAAGAAATCGTGAAGTACCCCATGATTGAAATCAGGGGCTTCTACGCTTCGATACTTTTACAAGTACCTCTACGTTGGGCACTTCCTGCCCGTTTGACCTTTCATGCACATAGGCGAGTGTTACCTCAACAACCCATGTATAGCACGCACATTAGACAACACGTCGATGCTTTTACCCAGGCGAACGATTTAGCCTGGAACCGCCAAACATTGTTACGTTGGAAAGGTGCTTTGTCACATTTATTATATCACAGAAGGAGGTTCTATGAAACGACTTTCAACTAACCTGCTGCGTAGGGTCGCCCTATCCCCATGCCTAAAGGCAGGGGTCTTAGCGACAGAGTGAAAGGCTTCGATAAAAGATGACTACTACCTTACCAGGAAAGTATTAATGGTTGCATTCCATCTCACATAGTAAGATGGAATGCAACAAGACAATCACTATTTAGCCGGTGAGGTAATAGCGTCTTACCAGCTAAAGATTGAGGGCGTAAAACACCCTGTTAGGCACCTGCTAAACAATCAAAGCTAAGGCAGTAGGGTATTAGGGGTCAGGAAACAGGCTCAGATTCTGGCCAGTAGAGGAAACGAGGCGGACGTGGCAATATCAACACCCAATCGACCCGTAAACAATCAGGGAGCAGGCTCGAACTCCTCCGCAAACTCCGGTGCCTCCGCAGGCCCCAGTGCCATCCCAGCAGGTGTCATGGCACAAAGGGGCGAGCGTCGCGTGACCTTGCTCAGGTCCTTTATGTTGGCCTTTGTAAGCGCTTCTATAGCTTTCGGGAGCCTGGCGGGGATTGTGGCCTGGCAGGGTAACGTAGCAACTTCCAGCGACTACCACACCATAGTGGACGAAGGTTCGGTAAGTGTAGACGCTGCCTTGCGCTCGCGCGCCGCAGCCCTCGACCAGATGAGCGCGGCTGCCACATACCTGGAGACCGCAGGGCAAGCGAGGCAAGCCGCAGCACAGGCCGCAGCTCGCAGTTGGGACGAGTTTAACACGCAGGCCCGCATCTCGTGGCGCAATATCAGCGACCCGACACATGGCGAAGCCAACGTTTTTTCGGCAGCAGACACCGCTGCCACAGACTACATCCAGCAGATAGGCGCTATGTTCAGCTATGCTCAGAGCGGGGACAATACACGGGCCGGCAGCGCTTTTCTCGCGGCGCGCGAAACTATGAACACCCACCTTGTGCCTGCGCTTGGCGGGCTTGAGGCGGTCAAAGTCGAGAAGATGGAAGCGACTTATGCGAGGGCCGACCTGCGTATCGGCAGATGGAGTGATACTATACTCTGGGTGGGCCTGCTGCTGGCGCTCGTTTTACTATTGATGCTGGCGGCTGTCAGACGGATGCACTACAGGTGGTCGCCTCCTATCGTGGGCGCGCTGGTCGCTACGCTCCTGCTTACCCTCAGTTCGCAGACAGAGCTAAGACAGGCGATAAACGACGCTGGGATGCTGGTGCGGGAGGCATATGACAACGTTGCCGGCGTACAGGACACGGCAGCCCTACTCAGCCAGGAACGCGCCCTGAGCAGCATACTGGTCTTTGACCCTGTCGGCACAAGTAGCCACCTTGCCGACTTCGCACAGTACAACACCCTCTTCGAGCAGCGCCTCTGCGGCCCACAAGACTGCACTGCTAAATCGTTCGTGAACGGTAACGACAGCATCAGCCCAGACGTGGTGACGGCGGCGATGAACGAGAAGAGCAAGCTAGGCCTGCCGCACATACCTCTTGTTGCCAACGTCTTCTTCGCAGGGCAAGCCGCCGAGTACGAAAAATTGCGCCAGGACTACCGCAATTGGTTGGCGACCCACGACAAGTTAGCCTCCCAGGTGAAGTTGGGCCAACTATCGAGCGCCACTGCGCTTTCTACTGGGGAGAGCGCGCAGATCTTCTCGAGCCTGAAAGCCGACACCGACGCCGCCACAGCTACGGCGCGCACAGAATTCGACAACATCTGGAAGCGGGAATACACCGCCACCTCGATTGGAGGGGCTCTTTCTCTGCTCTTCCCAATTAGCGGTCTGGCAGCCGCCTGGGGTCTCTGGCAGCGCCGGCGAGAGCTGTCTCTCTAGGTTTTACAGCACACCATGCGTCGAGTAGATCACTTGCCGTCATTAAGGAGCACCCAGCAAGGCTGAGCTTACCGGCATGTGGCAGCTCAAGCTAGTTTATATATCTTCCAGCGACCCGGTGTTGAGTGGCTCGGAGCTGGATGCCATCACGCAATTGCGGCCCTGGCGCTTGGCCCCGTACAGGGCTCTGTCGGCTGCGGCAAGCAAGCCTTCCTCGGTAATAGCGTCGGCAGGGAAAGTGGCAACACCCATACTGACCGTCACGCTCATGGGAAGGAGCTTCCTGGTGCGAGTGTCGACCGAGAATACGTGCTGAGACACTGTCTCCCGCAGACCTTCGGCCACCACAAACGCCTCTTCCCCGGACGTCGCAGGCAAAATAAGAGAGAACTCCTCACCGCCATAGCGGGCAGCCCGGTCACTGGCGCGTATCTCGCCCCGAATTAGCTGGCCTACCTGTCTCAACACTTCGTCGCCCGCTTGGTGACCATAAGTGTCGTTCACTGTCTTGAAGTGATCGAGGTCAATCATCACAAGTGAGGCGCAACCATCGCGCAGCGCGGCTTGCCGTACAGCTTCTTGCAAGATGTTTATCATCTCACGCCGGTTGTATAAAGCCGTTAGCTCGTCACGCACTGCCAGCTCTCGCAACGCCTCCAGCATCTGTTTGCGCTCGGTCGCATCCCTGAAAATGATGCTGATCTTTCTGCTGCCATCTTCCATGGTATGCATTGCGCACGACACGTCAACAGGGAAGTAAGGGCTGTCTGCACGTAGCAGGTCGATATCTCCGGGCAACTTGCCGGTGGTCCTGAGATCGGCGAGCACCTGAGTAACCTGGGTCTGTCCCTCAACCTCGTCGCCGGCCTCGCCATCCGGCTCCTCGGGCAAGGGAAGCTGTTGGTTCTTGAGGAAAGTGAGCTCCCCGTGAAACTGGCCCACCTCGCCTAACTCGGCGAGAGCGGCATGCGATTGAGCGTCTGAAGGGTCCAGGATGCTCTCAATGGCGCTGCCGGTGATCTCATCAGGCGTTCGCCCGAGTATCGCGCAAGCAGCCTGATTAGCGCCAAAGATGCTGCCATCAGTTGTCACAAGTAGAATACCGTCTATACTCGTCTCAAAGAGCGACCTGTATGGGAAATTGTCGTGCTCCGGTGTGCCTATAGCCATTTTGTCCCCCAAAATAGAGCGTCACGGTACAGCGCGACGCGCCGGTGAGAGGTGTCACCCAGCCGCTCCTGCATGCCCGGAATCGAAAGGTCACATCCTCTGTTACCGCAGGGCTATTTCACCCATTGAGCAGTGTACCATATACGGGCAACTCCGCGCCCGGTTCAGGCTGCCACAGCGTGCGCATCATAGTTTCGCACGCTCAGTTTGAGCGCCGCCTGGAATGGAATGGCCTTTGTGATTGTGTGCGAAACTATGACGCGCACCCGATGCCACATACTCGGTGCCGTAGCAACACGACTTTCGCTTGCCGCACCTAAATCACGCCTCCTTGATGTCTCGTTTCGGCTTTGCAGGCGAAAGTCCCACGCGTGTGAGCATTCCTCGCCTCTTCGCAGCATGGATAAGCCCTTAAAGGAGGATCATCGAGAACATATACGGCATGGTGTATCATATAAGCTGCAAAGGGCTCTTCCCACGCACAGGGGAGTGGCTTTGCAGGCAGGAGGATAAACAACAGATGACTAAAGCGCCGATGCTGAAACGAGGGGACATGGTTGGTATAGTCAGCTCATCTTGGGGAGGCGCGGGGGCGTACCCTCACAGGCTGGAGGCGGGCATTAAGGGTCTCCAAGCCCTGGGCTTCAGGGTGAAAGTGGGGCGACACGCACGCAGCCAGGCAGGCTTTGTCTCAGACACCCCGGAGCACCGGGCCGAAGACATACATGATATGTTCCGCGACGCTGATATCAAGGGCATTGTTTCTGCTATCGGCGGCGACCACTCGTGCCATCTGCTGCCTCTGCTCGACTTTAGCCTGATCGAGCGAAACCCCAAGGTCTTTATCGGGTTCTCAGATATCACGGTGCTGAACGTCGCTATTTGGAAGATGTCGGGACTGGTGACCTTCAACGGTCCGGCGGTCCTCACGGACTTCGCTGAATACCCTGAGATGCCTGACTATACAAGCCGGTACTTCCTCAAGGCTGTCTGCGACCCACGGGCAATCGGCCAGGTACAGCCGTCGAACGAGTGGACCGAGGAGCTCCTTGACTGGGAGGGGCAAAAAGACAGGGAGCGCGCTCGTAAGGGGCAGCCAAACCCCGGATGGACCTGGCTCAAAGAGGGAAGCGGCGCGGCTGAAGGAATATTGCTGGGCGGGTGCCTGGAGTCTCTACAGCACCTGCGGGGTACGCGCTACTGGCCTTCACAGGACGATTGGCAGGGCGCAATTCTCTTCTTCGAGACCTCCGAAGACAAGCCCTCACCCCCGACTGTGGACGCCATATTGATGGACTACGAGAACATGGGCATTCTGGAAAGGCTGAGTGGTTTACTGGTCGGCAGACCAATGAAGTATAGCGAGCAAGAGAAAAAGGATCTGCACCGGGTACTTCTCGAGCGCACTGAGAGGTACAGCTTTCCGATAATAGCAGACATGGACTTCGGCCACACGTCGCCACAAATGACCCTGCCGCTCGGCTGCCGCGCAAGGATCAGCATGCGCGACAGGGCCTTTGAGATCGTAGAGGCGGGAGTAGGATAGCAGAGCCGGTAGCGGAGAGAGAGAGCACTGGTTCTGCCGGGTATGCCATGACGAGAGCGCGCTTGTGCATAGCCGCCGGCACGGAGGTAGCTGCCACGAGGTCTAGACCGTCGCAGTAACACCAGGGCTGAAGAATACAAGCTGAAGGTATCTTCCGTCCACTGGAGCTTTGCCGCACTCGACGACCGTAAATGCGAGCACGGGGAGCAGTGAGGAGAGTACGAACGAGGGTGAAAAAGGGAGGGTTACAACACCAATCATATGCTAATACGAATTGCCTGCCGAGTATTCCTCGACGCGGTCCAGCCACTCGCTTACAAGGGCATGATAGAGCACCTTCTGCTCCATGGGCAGCGCGTGCCCGGCGCGATCCAGCACCGCGAACGTTGCTCTGGGGAAGTTCTCGAGCAGGCTCCAGGCCCCACGGTAGCCGCAATTTGAGTCCTGCCGGCCCGACACGATTAATGTTGGGGCAGCGCAAGGCTCCGGCAAGTTATCCACGTCGAAAGAGAAATTATAATTGGCCTCCACCCGCCCGACCAGATCCTGATCGGCGGCATCGATCGCAGGTTTGTAAGTCTGTCTGAACTCAGCCAGCACTGCCGGGCTTTGGACTACCATCATGTCCAACAGCCACTCTTCATCCGCTTCCAGGGCAGAGACAAAGCCAGGATCATGTGCCAGAACCTGATGCTGCGGGCGATCAATTTTCCCTGATGCCCCCGCAACAACCGGCACGCACAGCATTACACCTTCTACCTGCGCCGGTCGCTGCCGGACGATGCCACGCGCAAGGTAGCCTCCCAGGGAGACACCCGCCACGGCGAAGCGTGTGTCGGGAGCCACCGCATTCAGGAACCCCAGGGCAACCTCCAGCATGTGATCCTGCGAAGTAATCCACGCTGCGCCCGGCGTTTTGCCCATGCCCGGCAGGTCAGGGTAGAGTCGCCGCCAACCCGCGCGATGCGCAAACAATGGTTCCATATCGTGGAGCATATGGCGATGATCCGCTTGCCAGCCGTGTAGCATGAGCAGCGGCCTGCCCTCGCCCACTTCCTCGTAATGTAGAGGGATACCTCTCACTTTAGCTTCCATGTTACTCCCCTAAGCCTTTCGTGGACCCATATCTGGAGATATCATCTCCCCTCATGCTTCAACCTGTGCTGGCGGCGTTGCAACGTAGTTGGCCCGCAGATAAGCTGGTCTAAATCCGAGGCGAAGCATGTTATGGTAAGATGGGTTTGGGTGGTCCGCTGTCTCCTCGTCGGTCTCCGTAACAAACCATTCGCATTGCATGTCGATGCCGTCACGTATTCTCCTGGACATAAGTGCTCCCTGCGCGCCACGACGCCGGTATTCCGGTAGAGTGGCTCCGTTCCCAAGCCAGCCTACGCCGTCTTGAACACGGAGCGAAGCGATAGCAACCGGCTTGTCCCTATCAAACGCAAGATAGTTGCGCCAACTTGGTCGGCCAACGATCGAAAGGGGCCAGGGCCTGAGGTGGGCCGGCATGCCAAAAGCGGCCAAACCTGCATCCGCAAAGGCTCCGGCATATTCAGGTCCGATGGATTCGACGCGCAGGTCCGTAGCTATATCTGGTGGTTCGGCGGCATCGCGATAGAGCCTCACAATGTTGCCTCCCCATTTGAAGCCGCGCTGTTCGAGCCAACCAAGCAGAGCGGCGGGCAAGGCAGCAGGGTCAACATGCACGATATAAGTGTTGCCTGATGGAGCATAGAGAGCCATAATGCGGTCGATCAAGCCTTCAGTAGCCGGCTCCTCGATCCCTACTCCAAATACCCTGTTAAAATCGCCTACGTCAACGCTCGACATCATCAAAGCAGTTGCCGAACCAATCTTTTCGATACGTAACCCCAGTTGCGATAGGCCCTCCACAGGTAGAGCACGCCATAAATCAGTAGTGGTGTTGACTTCGGCCAGTTCTATGATCCGGTTGATATCTTGCGGTGTAGGGGTTGCCAGGATATACCTCCTCTTTTCTCACTCAGTAAGAGGTAACGATTAGTGATGCGCGAAGTATAACCCCTCAAGGCACCTGCCGCCAGTCAGCAGATCGGCCTCCAGCACCCGGGAGCTGCCTGGATTGCGAAAGAAGTAGCCGCTTGGTGAGCGCAGCATAAGCGAGACATTTATCTCCTCGTAGTCGGCATGAACGAGGAGGTTGATTAACGCTTCACAGAGATCCTCATGTACATCGCTCTGAGCCAGGTGTGTGCCATTCTGCAATTGGAACGGCACAGACAGACCGTCAACCAGGCATGGGTAGATAGGCTCCATACGAATCGAAAAGGTTGCCTTCCCAGATAATACGCTCCGTCCAGCGTGTATACGCGTCCTCATTGTTCATCACAAGCCTGTAGTCGATCTGGTGCCTCCTTCGCCATCCCCTTATACCGATGCCTTACCCATGAGCAACAGACCTGCTACGGTTATGCCCTCTTCGCCGGCTTCCCGGTCGCGACGATAACCGTTGATGACTTGCAGCAACTCTTCGTTGCTGTAGCCGTTCCAGGGCGATGAGAGGTTGAACGTCTGGTACTATCGCTGATAGCAAGCGAAGGTGATACTGTCAAGGCCGTCCAGGGTGTAGTGCTTCAGTATGGTCGAGTCGGCGGCTACATCATGGGCGGGTTAAAGCGAGGCGGCAAGCCCTGAGCTACGCCTCCAGCGCCTCTGCCACCCCGGCGAACTGCTCCAGGCCTGCTCGCAGGTCCTCTATTATCTCGGCGGCGAGCAGGTCGGGGTCGGGCAGGTTGGCACTATCTTCGAGGCTCTTGTCGCGCAGCCAGAATATGTCGAGGTTGGCCTTGTCCCTGGCGGCTAGCTCCTCGTAGGCGTAGCGCCGCCAGCGACCTTCCGGGTTGGCCTCGCTCCAGGTGGCGCTTCTGGCGTGCCGGTTGGCGGGGTTGTAGAGGGCCACGAACTCGTCCAGGTCGGCACGCACCAGGGGCGCTCTTTGAGGGTGAAGTTTTGGTTGGTGCGCAGGTCGTATATCCATAGCTCCCGCGTCCAGGGCTTCTCACCGGCGGGCTTGCGATCGAAGAAGAGGACGTTGGCCTTCACCCCCTGCGCGTAGAATATGCCTGTCGGCAGCCTGAGGAGGGTGTGTACGTCGCACTCGTGCATCAGCTTGCGCCACACCGTCTCGCCCGCGCCACCCTCGAAGAGCACGTTATCGGGCACCACGACCGCCGTCTTGTCGTTGATTTTGAGCAACGTCTTGATGTGCTGCACAAAATTCAACTGCTTGTTGCTCGTGGAGGTCCAGAAGTCGTCACGCACAACGGTCTGCGCCTCGCGCCTCGCCTCGCCTCGCCTTCGTCGCTTATATAGGTAACGCTGCTCTTCTTGCCGAAGGGCGGGTTGGTCAGCACGATATCGAAGTGCTCGCCGGGGTCTGCCGCCAGGCTGTCTTGCACGTGGACCGGGCTGCCCGTGTTGCCCGTGCCGATGCCATGCAGGTAGAGGTTCATCACGCAGAGGCGGGCGGTATTATCGACGATCTCCCAACCGTGGAGGGCCTCGTCCCGCAGATATTCAGCACGGTCGCGATCAAGGGGGCCGTAATGGTCTCTTATATAGCTGTAGGCCGCCAGCAAGAAGCCTCCTGTGCCGCACGCCGGGTCGCAGATCGTCTGGCCGGGGGCAGGGTCGGCGCACTCGACCATCGCCTTGATAAGAGGGCGAGGGGTGAAATATTGGCCCGCGCCCGACTTGGTGTCCTGGGCGTTCTTCTCAAGCAGCCCCTCGTATATCTCACCTTTGACGTCTATATCGAGCCCCGTCCAGGTCTCGCCGTTGATAAGCTCCACCAGGCAGCGCAGCTTGGCGGGGTCCTGTATCTTGTTCTGGGCCATGCTGAATATAACGGGTATGAGGCCCGATCCCGTGCCCAGCTCCTGCAAGATATGTCGGTAGTGGCTCTCCAGCGCGTCGCCGTCGAGCTTGAGGAGGCTGGCCCAGCCGAGGCTGGCGGATATGCTCCCCGGAACGCCCAGGATGCGCTCCTGCTCGTCGGCCATCTTGAGGAAGAGGAGATATGTAAGCTGCTCGACGTAGTCGCCGTAAGACATGCCGTCGTCGCGCAGCACATTGCAGTAGTTCCAGAGGCGCTGGACGATTGTGGATGAGGATGTGGTTAGCACTTTTTTGCGTCTCCTCGGTGCCGGGAACTGCAACGCAACTGCCTGCACGGTTGAATGCAGGCCAGAAGAACCGGCTGATTATAACCTGGAAGCCGGTTTGTGGCCCACACTCTCGTGCCCTTCCAGGTAGCTTCGGAGGGCGTCGTTTATACGCTGCTCAAACTCGTCCCCATAGCTCCTGAACCATGCCAGCACTGCGGGATCTACGTTTACAGTTACTGAGGTTGCCTGCGGGAGCAAACGGAGGGTCATTTGCGCGACTTGAGAGGTGGATAACGGGGGAATATCGGATGTATCGATTGTGCTGTCATCCAGGGCACCAATCCTATCCCAACCTGTCTCGGAGCGCTTTTCAATATTGGGCGCGTTCATCAGTCAGGGCCTTTCGTAGAGATATAATTCGCGTCGTTTCTTCGTCGGGTGCAGTATATACCACAATTACAGCAGGATCGCGCAGTAACGCTATGCCGACCCAGCGGTCCTCCCCATACTCTTCTCGATCATCCAGGATCATGAGCATAGGAGTAGTGGGCCGTTACGAGCGCCAGTTGCTCGGCCTCTGTCCAGCATGCGCCAAGTGAGTTTTGCGACAGGTCAACCTCTACTCAGGGGAAGGGGCAAAGTCAAGAAGAAAGCGGTCAGTAGTGATTATGGAGATGCCACGGAAGGGGTCGAGCACGAGCAGATCCTCGTCGCCGGTTATGATATAGGTAGCACCACCGCTGACTGCTAGCTCGAGAACAGCGTTGTCTTCAGGATCTCGGCAAACGGTGAATTGCTCAGTTACGTGCACGAGTGTTGTATTAACAACGAACGCTTGAAAGAAGCGCTCACGAGCTTCTCGCGACAAATAACGGTCGAACTTGGGTCGGGAGAGAACCTCGTCCAGCTCCCTCAACATACTGTGCGAAGCGATGAGTTGTCCACGCTGAGCGACAATATCAAGACTTGCCGTGGTTTGCCCACTGACCTTAGGAGAGCGCTCACAAGCACGTTTGTGTCGAATACGTACTGCTCATTACTCCTCATCGAGCAGAGATTGCAGTATCTCGGGCGTGAGACCACGTTCCTGAGCTTTGCGGCTTATCTCGTCCATGATTTCCGCCAGCGATTCCTTAGACCTAGTGACCTCTATAAGGCGTAGGCTAATGAGGGCTTCAAGCTTCCGACGCTCTTCATCAGACGCCGTATTGAACGCCTTAGCAGCGGCAGGGTCTACATTTATGATTATCTCTTCAGTTTGCATGGTAGTTTACCTCCAGCATTCAGGAGCTATTGTGCCACCAAATAGTAAGCGATAGGCGATAGTCGATAGGCACACTGATA
>JALYYZ010000158.1 GCA_030945985.1 Chloroflexota bacterium | reverse complement strand
CCCATGCATCGGTGCCTGTAATCGTATTCTCGGCTGTTATGCGGTTTGCAGGCGACTTCGGGGGTAGAGCATTTATCGTGCTTCGAGCCGGAGCCGATGCAGCCTGAGATGTATCAAGATAGCCTGCGAGGAGCAGCATCAGGCACGCCAAGAAGGCAAACAGCAGCCCGCGATGAGCTGTTACGTGCCTGGAAGTGTTGTTTGATTTATATGGCTGGTTAGCCAATTTCTTCAACACAGAAATAGTTACCAATAAGTTTGATAGCTCCTATACGCACATCGTGAGCACTGCCCCACCAATGGGTCGTGGTCACTCATCGAGCATACCCGACTAGCCGGTTCAGCGCCATAGTACTTACGTCCCTACTTCCCACGTCTGGCCGATGTCACAGACAACCTGGCCTGTTCCACCTGGATCAAAGGTGGGAGCCGGCGGTGTAGTTGTTACCCGCCGGAACAACGTGATGGAATCCGTGTGAAATGCGTGAGGAAGACAGAGTTTGGGAGCAATTATGGGCTGCGGCGAGTGGATTACACGCCCGCCTGACCTGCGTGAAGCTTGAAGGCGAGGTGGAGCTTGCCGGCCATCTCATCGGTCAGAGTTATCGTCTTGACTTCGCCGCCCGCCCTGGAGAGGATAGCCTGCGTAGGGATGCTCCACATCTCGGCAACCACTACGACAAGCATTGAAGCACCCGGCTGCATGCCTGATGCTAGCTCCTTCAACTCGGCGTCCGACATGCCCGCGTCGCTGGCGGCAGCCGCCGCGCCGCCGAGCGCCCCACCCGCCGCGCCGCCGACCACGAGCCCAAGAGGGCCGGCAAAGGTGCCCAGTATAGCGCCGATACCTATTCCAAGCGCTGCGCCCACACGTCCCGGCCAATCAAGCTCATCATGAACGTGTAGACGATTGCCGTCGTCACGGCTCACGAGCGCAACGTCAACGAGCAAGATTTGCTCGTCACGCTCCGCCTGTTTAACTGTATTGAACGCCTTGCGGGCGGACGAGTCGCTTGCGAATGTGGCGATCATAAGGTCGAGCCGCGCATCGGTGTCGTAGTCGCCTGTCGAAGCCGGCTGAAGCAATTGCTCTGTCGCCGCGACACTGTTCGTGGCCTCGTCACCGCCCCTCTGCTTAGTCTCATCCATCATTGTGCTCCTACTGAGGTTGTATCACGCGTTCTATTTTCACATGGCTGCGCAATAGCCGGGCATACTTGTGCCAGGGCCATGCTACATGCAGCCTACGCTATTATACAGCACATTATATGCTGGACGTCGTGCGACTTCTACATGCCCTCTACTTCTCCGCTACCTGATTGCACACCCGCCACCATTGCCCGGCCTACCTCTATTTTGCCACCTGCTTAAGCTCAACACCGTACATGCCAAACGATAGAAGACGGGCATCTTTGGGCTCGCCTGTAGCCACTCCCAACTCGGGACTGGTGAAGGTGATCAGATTATTGCCGGGCGCAACTGTGATGGGGAGCGATAGGCTGCTGGGGGCAGCGCCCGCACTGAGGCGGAGCGAAGTTACCGCGTGCCCATCGAGGGCCACAAAGAGGGTGCGGTCCTGCTTGTAGGCGTAGGCTGTGAATTGCAGGGTAGCGCTCACGGGCTCGGAGGTGAGGTTCATCGCGTACAGCTCCGACGGCTGTGTACCGGTGCGGTTAGCCCAGCGGTAGGTTACCCCGTCGGATCGCTGTTCGCTTCCATACCAGCCGTTGCCCACGTCTAGCGTCAGTGGATTGGAGGGCAACGCCGCTGGAGGGATGGCGTAGGCGCGCAGCAGACTATCCTCGTAGGCGGGACGCGGTGGAGCCCCGAGCATCTGGCTCATAACGTGCTGGAACTCGGCCTCGTTCCACGGGTCCACGAGCGCGTCCTTATAAAGGATGATATAGCGCACCTTGTAATAGTTCAAGATGGCAAGCCCCTGGGCAGCATAGTCGGTACGTTGCAAGAAATCACGCTGTGGGTAGTAAAGGCTACGAACCTTAGCAGGGTAGCCTAGCAGGAAGAGGTTGTGGAAGAGGCTCGCCGTCTTCATGAAGTTGTTGGGATTGGTCAGCTTATGGTCGCGCGCCAGGCGCCCACCGAAGCGCGCTTTGTTATGCACAAACTGGTACATCTCGTAATGGTCTTCGCCAAGTCCCTGTTCAGTAAAGGTGGGCAACTCAAGTACCGCATAACTCTCACTGTCCTGCGCCAGCCTGTTGAAGAATGGCGAAATAAGCGGCGGATCAACGCGCACGTCACCTGATGCGACTACGAAGCCCGCCAGGCTGATAGCCGTGAAGAGGAGAGCTGATATGGGGGCAATAAGCAATCCAATCCTATGTCGCCTCTCCGGTCGAGACGTAGGATCGGCTGCGGAGGATCGACGCCCGTCCCTGAAGAAGGCCCTACCCAACAGGTCGGTCACATAAACCAGGCCAACAGACGACAGGGTGGCAAGCCCAAGCATACCAACCGCGCTGTAGCGACCGGGGTCACGCCCGATGTTGAACACAGGCAACGCCCCGAGTAGGCCATATGGCAGAGGCACGCCTGTAGAGGTCCTGTTAAAGTAGAGCGTAGGGCCGAGGGAGATGATGTAGAAGATAAGGGTAACGGCTCCCCAGAAAAGGGCAGTCTTGCGCAGGGTTCCGTCTAGTGACAGGCCCTTGTTGCGCGCACGCAACGCCCCTACTACACCGAGCGCTGCCAGCGCGTAGGCGAGGTAGCCAGGGTTCCATAGCCCCGTCCCCAGCATGTCTCCCAGATCAAGAGCACGGTTCTGGCTCTCGTAGCCGACGGCTAGCCACGGCGAGTCGCGCGCTTCCTGGAGCATGGGCCGCAGCATCGGCAGCACGATAAGAGCGAAGAGGCTACCTATCAGGGCTGACTTGTATACGGGCACCAACCTGGCTCTCCACGTACCGCCAGATAGCAGCAGAAAGAGGGCGTAGAAGAGAGTGGCGAAGACCTCCAGCATGACGTACTGCCAGTCGACCAGAGATGTAGCCACCAGGCAGGCGACGGCCAGGCCACCATAGTGGAGCCACCTGCGGTCGCTGAGATCGCGAACGAATGGTCGATCAGATACGTTATCAGGGATCGTGGTTGCAGGCCGGATTCCCTTTGGGGAGGCGTCTCCAGGATTGGCCGCGCTTCCCTCCGGATTATCTACAGGTGCCGAGACCGGTACACCAATAGTGCGAGGGCTGTCGTTGCTTACCTGAAGGGTCTCGCCCGTCCTGCCATGCGACCCGTGGCGCACATCCTGTAGCGCTCTAAAGAGAAAAAAGAGATAGAGAGGGAGCCACCATGCGGACAGTTTTT
>JALYYZ010000124.1 GCA_030945985.1 Chloroflexota bacterium | reverse complement strand
AGGCCAGGAGTGAATTTGCCGAAAAGGGCTATGAGTTCGTGCCGGTAATAGAAGCTGGTGAGAGTGTTATTATCGAATACACAGGTGAACCGCAGCTAATAGAAGCGCTCGCAAAGGAAGGCTATTTATAGGTAACAGTTGGCCTTTCAATTTGGCGTCTCTTTCTCGAGAAGATCTCCTAGTGCCTCTTGATGGACCTTTTAGCTTTCCGAAGTAAAACAAACAACTCAAAACCCGCAGGGTTTCGAGTTGTTTGTTTTTGGAAATGAGCGCTCATTCCCCAAGAGGTCCATGAAGAGGCAGTAGGGGCCGCTACTGCACAATCAGGGGGCTCCCAGGGCTTCTACTTTGGGCGAGTTATCGTGGCTGCGCCACAGGTATAGGGATGCATAGGAGCGGTATGGACGCCATGCCTCGGCTATTGGTCGCATGGCGGCGGGCTTAGGTAGTTCGGGCATGTTGTAGAGGCGCATCATGGCCACTCTTATACCGTAATCATCTACGGCAAAAACGTCCGCACGTGCCAGGGAGAATATCAAAAACATCTCAGCTGTCCATCTACCTATCCCTTTGACGGCTATCAGCTCCTTTATAATCTCCTCATCTTCCATTTGAGCTATGTGCGCCAGGTCGAGTGCGCCTGATGTTGCACGAGTTGCCAGGTCTTTTAGATAGCTTACTTTACCCCAGGAGAGCCCTGCCGCGCGCAACGCCTCATCGGGTACTGCCAGGATCGCCTCGGGTGTCGGCGCGTCCTCGCCAGGCACAAGTGCTCGTATTCTGCCCACGATGGTGGTTGCAGCCTTTGAGGACAACTGTTGTGAGGCTATCGCGTCCAGCAGAGTGAAAAAGTAATCTGTGGTGGCTGTCAGGCGCAACGGCCCCCACTTTTCGATCAAGGCAGACATGACGGGGTCGGCGGCAGCCAGATGTTGCAGTTCGGGGTGCGGTTCGCTAGTCATCTTCTTCATCCTGGATCCGTAGAATATCGGCGACTTCCAGCTCACTTACCAGTTGCTGCGGTCGAGCGGCAACCTCCGTAGCCTCAGCGAGCGTATAGCCGCTATTGCGCAGATAGCTGGTCAATGGGGCTTCGGTAACTGTGTAAAATCGGTGGAAGCTAGCATAAACAGCGTCGAATTCACTCGACGCGCCCGCACCGCCTGCTGTCCGACCTGGTGAGGGCAAGCCATATGAGAGCAAACGATCACAAAGCTCCTGGAAAGTAGCCTCGATACGCTGTTCATGCTCCTCGCCGTCAGGCGCGGCACCCAGTGGCAGATGCAAAGAAGAACCGAGCGTATGCAAGGTGTAGAAAAGTGTGTCTTCCAAACCTCTTACTCGTGGGTCCTGGCTCCACGCGATGCCTCGCCCCGACGCCACCCCGTAGCGCAGCGTGGCAACCAGGTTTCGCACGACCAGCAGCACTCTCAGAAAGGATCGCTCTACTTCGACAGGGTGACTATAGTGCAGCACCGGCAGGCGTCTATGCGCTTCCGCCACTGTTAGCATCTCCATGTTTATCAGTCTCAACAGATCAGCTAACGCCTCAAAATTGTTGTTGCGCAAGTAGCGGACCAGCAGTGGCAGGGCACTTACCTGTCCGGCCGTTTCTTCGTTCAGCAGAACCGCCAGCACGCGCTTGCGCTGGATGATAGGATAGATCTCAAGCACATAGGCGATACTCAGAGAAATCACGGCGACGCCGCTGAACCCTTCTATTATCGCGACCACTCGCAGGAAGACATGTACGGGCTGGAAATCACCATAGCCAACAGTTGCCAGTGTTATACCACTGAAGTAGAGAGCATCACCCCACTCGGGCGTGGAGCCTCCGATGGTGGTACGAAATGCGCCGGGCGCTGCTATCCACGCGGCGTAAATAAGCCCAAAAGCGAACAATAAGAGCAGCACCCAGGACGCCATAAGACCTACGATCAGTAAAGGGATAGCCAGTCCCAGGAACCTGTGCCGGGCATCACCCTTTAAAGGCCGGGCCATGCGGCGCATGGTGTACCAAATGAAGGTCTGGAGTCTGCTGCTAAAAGGGCTTTCGACTTGTGGGTGAAGCACAGTCAGGAAGACATCGGCGAATGTAAACCCGGCGAGTAACACTCCGAGCCCGGTGAGTAAGAGTGAAAGAGCTATAACCTCACTTATCCTTTGTGATCTTTGTGGATGCTGCTGCCGCTGTTCCTACCGGTCTTGGTATTTGAGCTATGCGGCTCCTCGCCTGGCTTTCTCCTTTGCCCCCGGCAGGAGCCTCTTCAAGAACTCGCCAGTATGCGAGCCTTGCGTGTCGGCCACCTCTTCTGGTGTGCCCACAGCTACGATCTCTCCCCCAGCATCTCCACCCTCGGGTCCCAGGTCTATAAGCCAGTCGGCTGTCTTGATTACGTCGAGGTTATGCTCGATCACCAGCACGGTGTTGCCCCCGTCGGTGAGGCGCTGGAGCAGGTGTAGCAGCTTCTCGATATCGGCGAAGTGTAGGCCCGTGGTCGGCTCATCAAGTATGTATAGCGTCTTGCCCGTGGCACGCTTGGACAACTCTGCAGCCAGCTTGATCCGCTGTGCCTCGCCTCCCGAAAGCGTTGTAGCGGGCTGACCCACCCTGATATAGCCGAGGCCCACATCACACAGCGTCTTGAGCTTATTCTTGATAGCAGGCACATTCTCGAAGAACTCGGTCGCTTCCTCTACCGTCATCTCAAGCACTTCGGCTATGTTCTTGCCTTTGTAGCGTATCTCCAGCGTCTCGCGGTTATAGCGGCTTCCCTGGCATATCTCACAAGGCACATAGACATCCGGTAGAAACTGCATCTCTATCTGTATAATGCCGTCGCCCCGGCATGCCTCGCAGCGCCCACCCTTTACGTTGAAAGAGAAGCGCCCACCGTCGTAGCCCCTGACTTTGGCTTCAGGCACCTTGGTGAAGATATCGCGTATGCCCGTGAATGCCCCTGTGTAGGTAGCGGGGTTAGAGCGCGGAGTTCTACCAATAGGTGATTGGTCAATCTCGATCATCTTGTCGATGTTCTCGATCCCCTCCACGCTGCCGTGTGCCCCCGGCCTCTCGCGGGAGCCATGCAAGGCTTGAGACAACTTGCGCGAAAGTATCTCGTGTACCAGTGTCGATTTACCCGAGCCTGAAACGCCCGTTACGCAAATGAACTTGCCCAGGGGGAACTCGACTGTTACGTCCTTCAGGTTGTTCTCGTGCGCGCCCTTTACGATTATACTTTTGCCGTGACCTTTGCGCCTCTTTTTGGGGATCGCTATTTGCCGCTCACCCGTGAGGAACTGCCCGGTGAGAGAGTCAGGATTCGCGCAAATATCTTCATATGTACCCTGGGCTACTATGCGCCCGCCATGCTCGCCGGCTCCCGGGCCTATATCGATAATCCAGTCGGCCACTCGCATCGTCTCTTCGTCGTGCTCGACCACGATCAGTGTATTGCCGAGATCACGTAGCCGCACGAGGGTGTTGATCAGGCGAGCATTGTCGCGCTGGTGCAGGCCGATAGAGGGCTCGTCAAGAATATAGAGCACGCCCATGAGAGATGAGCCTATCTGCGTCGCCAGCCTGATGCGCTGCGCTTCGCCCCCGGCAAGTGTGGCAGCAGTCCTGTTCAGTGTCAGGTAGTTCAGCCCCACATCCATCAAGAAGCCGAGCCGCTCTTTGATCTCCTTGAGGATCTGCTTGGCGATCATCTGCTCCTTGCCGGAGAGGGGGGTGGGCTTTTCCGTATCGCCCGCCAGGTACTGGAAGAAGCGATGCGCCTCTCGCACGGACATGGAGCCACTGTGGGCTATGTTCTTGTCGTCCACCGTAATAGAGAGGCTCTCGGGCTTGAGCCGCTGCCCCCGGCAGGTGGGGCACGGCCTGTCGCTCATAAAGCGCTCCAACTCGGACTTGATCGTTTCAGAGTTGGTTTCTGAGTGTCTGCGCTTGACTATGTTCACAGCGCCCGTATACTCCACGTCATACTCATGCCACCGGCCCTGGTAGTTCTTGTGCTTCACCTTGAGCTTTTTGTCGGTGCCATAGAGGAGTACCTTTATCTGCTCTTCGCTCAACTGATTGAGGGGAGTCTCCATGTTTATGCCATACTCAGTGCCTACCGCCTCCAGCACTTCGAGCATATAACTGTCGCCCTGCTGGAATGATCTTGCCCAGGGCGCGAGCCCACCTTCGATGATGCTCAGGTTGGTATCGGGCATGATAAGCTGTGGGTCAGGCTCAACTTGGGTGCCCAGGCCCGTGCAAACGGGGCAGGCGCCGTGGGGCGAGTTGAACGAGAAAGTGCGCGGCTCGATTGCGCCCAGGGAGATGCCACAATTGGCGCAAGCGAAGTGCTCGGAGAACATCAGCTCCTCGCCGTCTATGATCGAGATCGTTACCACGCCTTTGCCGAGCTTCAGGGCAGACTCCACTGAATCAGCGAGCCTGGCGCGATCAGGGTCTATTGATGTTACCGGCCCCTCTTCCGGTGCCCTGATTACCAGGCGATCTACCACAGCCTCGATAGTGTGCATCTTGTACTTTTCGAGATCTATGGAGGAGTCAAGATCGCGCACCTCGCCATCGACACGGGCGCGCACGTAACCCGCTCGGCGCAGGTCTTCGAGGACCTTCTGGTGCTCACCTTTTCTCGCCTTAATGATGGGAGCAAGAACCATAATGCGTGATCCCTCATCGAGGCTTTGCACCGCGTCGACTATCTCCTGCACAGTCTGCTGGTGTATCTCGCGCCCGCAGTTTGGGCAGTGAGGGTGCCCTACACGCGCGTATAGCAGGCGCATATAATCGTATATCTCGGTGATGGTGCCCACAGTGGAGCGCGGGTTGCGTGACGAACCTTTCTGGTCGATAGAGATGGCGGGCGAGAGACCCTCTATAAGGTCAACGTCCGGCTTCTCCATCAGTCCGAGGAACTGGCGCGCATAGGAAGAGAGCGACTCGACATAACGGCGCTGCCCCTCAGCGTAAATCGTATCAAAAGCGAGGGACGACTTGCCCGAACCCGAGAGGCCGGTGATCACGACAAGCTTATCACGGGGCATAGCCACGTCTATATTCTTGAGATTATGCTCCCGCGCACCGCGCACAATAATATGTGTCTGGGCATGGCCGGACAGCCGCTGGTGTTCTACTTGCGGTACTAATTCTGGCATCTGATCTTTCTTCTGGGTAGGTCTATTATATTCTCGGAGCATGAATTATCACCTATATGGCATAAATTGTTCAAGTTAGTTACAGCCGGTAATTACGGCGAAATAGGATTGGGCTTCGTCTCCTGACGCGAAAAGATCTACTTGTTAACCAGGATGTAAGTAGACATAAGTAGAACAAGCGTTCAATTACCAGTATACCAGAGGGGGCAAAATGCAGTCAAACATCCAGGGCGAAGTTTTCCACATCCTGGGAACAAAATCCTGGGAACAAACAATCCAAACCGTCAGGGTTTGGATTGTTCCCTTCTCATTCTCTGCATGATTGGCTGCTGAGTAGCCTGACCTGTATAATGAGGACCAATGCCTCGCCTGAAGGCGGGGATAGCAAGAGGTAGGACGTAGGAGGCATATATGCCGGCTGGTAAGTTGCATATAGGAGTGCTCGGCACGGCACGCATCGCGGATGCTCTTGTCACTGCTATCAAGAAATCTTCCAACTGTGAGCTAATGGCAGTAGCAAGCAGAGATGAGCAGAAGGCGCTTAGCTGGGCACAGGAGCGCGACGTGCCGCACCATTTTGGCAGCTACGAAGATTTGTTGGGATCCGACCTGGTAGATGCTATATACATCCCTCTCCCCAACGGCCTTCACAAGGAGTGGAGTCTGAAGGCTGCCGGGAACCACAAGCATGTGCTTTGTGAAAAGCCTATAGGCACGAGTGCCCAGGATGTAGAAGAACTGATTGCTGCTCGTGATAAGTACGGAGTAGTTATCATGGAAGCCTTCATGTACCGCTTCCACCCTCAAACAGCGCGCATAAGACAATTACTGGCGGACAGAGCAATAGGCGACATCAAAATAGCGCGCGCCACCTTCGACTTCTACCTGAAGCGCCCGAACGATGTGCGCTGGGACCCTCAGCTTGGGGGAGGGGCGCTCGCCGATGTTGGCTGCTACTGCGCCAGCATATTGACCCTGGTGGCCGGCACAGCCCCTACGGCCGTTACCGCAAGCGCGGTATGGGGCCAAAGCGGTGTTGATACATCGCTGGTGGGAACGCTAGAATTCCCCGGCGATCTGCTTGGGATCATGGATTGCAGTTTCCAGGTCGGCAGTACGATGCAGCAATGGCTCCAAATATCAGGAACAGAGGGTCTCATCAAGCTGGAGCGCCCTTTCAGCCCGGACGGAATAGACGCGACGATCATAGTCGACAAAGTAGACGGTACCAGCGAGCCCGAGCATGTGCATGTAACAGGCGCTAATCAGTACCAACTGATGGTCGAGCACTTTGCAAGAGCTGCGCTGGAAGGCCATCCGCTGAGCTACCCTCTTGAAGATAGCCTGGTCAATATGCGCGTGCTGGATGCGCTGTTGGAAGCCGCTCATAGCGGGCAACGGGTGAAGGTGGAGGACCACTAAAGTGGAAGAGGAGCTGTTCTCGGAAAGTACGATAACCCAGTCTCCACTGGAATATGGACGCGCTCTCCTAAGGTGGGCTCTTGACGATCCGACTGCCGATTTCAGGTCGGGCCAGTGGGAAGCAATAGAGGCTCTAACTCAGCACAGTGCCCGCATGTTGGTGGTGCAGCGCACCGGGTGGGGCAAGAGTGTGGTCTACTTCATCACCACCCGCATGCTCAGAGACAAGGGCGCGGGCCCGACCTTGCTGGTATCTCCGCTCCTTTCTCTCATGCGCAACCAGTTGCTTGCAGCGGACAGGCTGGGAGTGCGAGCCGAAACGGTTAATTCCAGCAACAGGGAGGATTGGAACGAGATCTATGAGCGATTGCGTGATGATGAAATAGACCTGCTGATTATCTCGCCGGAACGCCTCTCTAACGAAGCTTTTCGTGAAAGTGTGCTACTCCCGATGAGCAGTAGGATGGGCTTCTTCGTAGTGGACGAGGCTCACTGTATCTCCGACTGGGGGCATGATTTCCGCCCTGATTACATGCGTATAGCCCGTATTTTGCAGGCCCTGCCCTCAAATATACCTGTACTGGCTACAACCGCCACCGCCAACAATCGCGTGGTAGCGGATGTGCGGGACCAACTTGGCCCCACCGTCACCGTGTCCCGCGGCCCACTCGTACGCGAGAGCCTGCGATTGCAAAACATAGAGCTACCTGCCCCGGCTGCTCGCCTGGCGTGGCTGGCCGAGAACG
>JALYYZ010000116.1 GCA_030945985.1 Chloroflexota bacterium | reverse complement strand
TAACTCCTTTGCTTGAGAGCCGAGGGTTGACGTGTCCCTGGAATAATACCATATTAGTACCGGCGGCTCTGAACGGCGTGATTCACGCCGTCAGATAGACCCTTCTCTGGAACGCCACTTGCTGCGTAGGTAGTGCGGCATCGAGTGTGGCTGGGCGTAAGCCACCTTTCGGATCGACGCCAGCACAGGACGACGCAATAAGAGCAGCACCTTTTGCTCGTTCTTGATAATTTCGAGCAGGTGATTGGCGCCGCAACGTTAGTTACTGAATTGCTTTGGGTTTGTCCTCAAGTCAAGATGCTTGTGACTAGCCGCGAGGCGCTCCGCATCCGGTGGGAGCGTCAAATGGCCGTGCCTGCCCTCGATATGGACGCATCAGTGTGGCTATTTGTAGAGCGGGCACGGGCAAGGTCCTGACTATATGCCAGAGCATAGCGGATGAAAGCCATCGTCCCCTCCACCTCCTCGGCAGAGGCTGTTGGTTGTGGGTGGTAGCGCCAGGCCCAGGCTCGCTCAATCAACGGCTGCCACTCTCTATCCAACGTTTCTTGCGCCCAGCGTGCCGCAGTTGCCTTTGAGGCGACCGTGCCGTAGTGGAGCGTATAAAACATGCGGCAGAGCGTGACGACCACATATGTGTGAAGACCCCAAACCCCCAGTCTTTCAGGTTCCTGTAAAAGGGGTGCCGGCCAGTCGCGCAGGACATGCAGCATGGCTTGCCGCAATTCGCCGGGTGTAACAGGATCAACGAGAGATTGCGGGGGTGGTCCCGCCAGCGTTATTCCCCGCTCCCTGAGGATAGCGAGATGAACGAGCCACGCTTCATCGTGAGGCGCCATCTTGAGGCGCTCACCCTGGCCTCGCTCGATATTCGGGTAGATGGGGTGGAGGGGATAGGTGGGGTGAGCATGAGCATTGACTTGATGGCCGCCGGTCTGGAGGTCAGAGAAGGGGACATGGCGCCGCAGGGCCTGCTGCGCAACGTAGGAGCCTTCCAACTCGAAACCCCAGCGCGCGTCAAAGAGGGCGATGCGATCATGCATGGCCTGCAACGCCAGGAAGAGGTCCTCTGTAACATCCTGGTCGGTGACGACGATAAAATCAATATCGCTCGCCTCATCAAAGGCATCATTCGCCAGGGAGCCCTCCAGATACATTCCCACAAAGTGCGGTCCCAGAATAGTCGCGACGTTTTGCAAGAGCCGATTGAGCAACTTATTCAAGTCTGGGTATGGTGTAGGATGCATTACATTCTCCAAAGCGGGCTCAACAGCGGGTAATCGCAACCATTTTACTCCTTCTGTGCCTATTGTGCGCTTGTTCAACATTAAACCGACCACCTTGCTTCCCAGTTACTGCCCTCCTGGTTACCCTTGTTTGATCCGGCACGCGTCACGCCGGATAATCAAAACCTGCTGCCGAGCTTCGCCTATCTGCCTTTTGGCACCAGCCCGCGGCCGTGTACAGGCCGGCGCTCTTTAGGATGCATTTTGATATAATGCAGTCAGAGTTTGGATTTCGTCGAGCGCCTGTAAAGCGTTAGGATAGCGAAAGCCGGCTCTGCCTTATGCACGGTGGTGGCCGGGTGAAACCAGTTGGTCACGCTACATCGCTTGCCTATGGGTGGAACAACTTGCACCGGTCTATAAAGGTCATAAAGAGGTGATGCAGCGCCTCCTGAGATGCCGGTACCCGTGGCGTGTTCCTGCAGAGCCCCGTCAGATGCGGGCGTTAGGCCGAAAAGATGATCAGCTCCGTGCCGTACCATTACAACCTGTTTGATCGTTGGAAGCCGTGCCAATCAGCCCAATCAGCATTGGAAGGAAGTTTTCTATGAAGACGATGTACGAAACGGCCCAGGCTATACTGGCCGAACTGGACGACGTGCTCGGCCGCGTAGACGAGGCTGAAGTGACCGGATTGTGCGAGGCGCTGCTGGCTGCGCAGCATATCAGCTGCTATGCGCTCGGGCGCGAGGGCCTGGCGCTACGCTCGTTCGCGATGCGGCTGATGCATATCGGCTTCAGTGTCGCGTTCGTGGGCGATGTAACTGCCCTGCCGGTCGGGGAGGGCGACGTATTCCTGGTAGTCTGCGGCCCCGGTCGCCTCTCCACAAGCGAGGTGCTGGCAACGATTGCGCGCCGCGATCAGGCGCAGGTGGTGGTGATTACCGCCCAACCAGGTGGCCCGCTACCGCGCTCGGCCGATCTGGTGCTGACGATTCCGGCCCAGACACTTGCAGATGACCAGAGTGGAGAGGGCAGCTCGCGCCAGGCAATGGGCTCGGCATTCGAGCAGGCGCTGTGGATTCTGCTCGACGCGCTGGTGCCCCGCCTCCAGGCTGCGCGCGGCCAGACCCTCGACGATATGCGCAGCCGGCATCAAAACCTGGAATAGCGCAGTTCTCACGAACCGGCGTGGCGCTGTGCAGTCGTAGGCGTAAAGCTCTTTTCCATGAATATATCCTCCAATATATACTCAATATACTCAGCGGCGAATGAGAACCTGCTACCAAAGGAGTCGGCAGCTTCGCTCCGGGTCACCCCTCGCCGGTGCGACAAACGCACTCCACACCTGACCACGATTATGCTCCTGATTAGTCGGCACCCATTTTGTGGCTATGCGGGCCCACCTGTCGCCGCATGTCGGGCCTTAATTCAGCAGGGTTGATTGCAAAGTCAGGCGTCAGTAGAGAGTTATCAAGTTCATGAGCCGAAGCCAGGACATTGCAGGATGCGGTCAAGCATCACTAACGGCAGCTACTCCCATGAAGTCGGCTTGTCATATCCTAGAAATTGGTCCGTGCCTGACTTTGCATCAGCCCTGCTTAATTCATGCACCTGCTTGACACGGGACACTTTACCCTAGTATGCTGATGCGGTATCGGCGAGATGGCCGAAACACGGGCAGAGCCATACGGAGCCTTCAGTTAGGGGTACACGCGAGCGTACAACCTGGGGGGTGCAGTGTAGTGGGTAGACTGTACAGCCCTATAAGAGCGCTGGGCGGTAGCCTTAATCGCTCCGGCTCATATTATTGCGGGCTTGGACGCCTACGAGAGGGACAGGCGACCGGCTCATTACAGAAGGAGAGAAAGTAAAATGAACCTTATCAGTAAGTACCTGGCGATCGGGCTGCTATCCGCAGCCTCTGTGGTAGGCCTGGCGGCATGCGGTGGTGACAACGGAAGCGGCGGGGGGACTGCGCCATCAGCTATGAGCAATGCCGACCTGCTCAAGGCCGCTGTGAGCAACATGAAAGCGGCTAAGAGCTACACCCTGGACGTGACCGGCGTAGCGGCGGGCACACCAATCACGATGAGTGGGCCAATTGATGTGGTAAATAAGAATAGCTCTATCAGCCTACAATCCGGTGGGCAGAGCATTGTCATGACAACTATCCTGAGCGACACCTTTACAAGCATAGACGGTGGCAAAACCTTCACCAAGAGTCCCGCGACAGCCGGAGGATTCGACTCCTTCACAGCAATGTGGACAAAGACCAAGCCGGACGATGTGGATAAGTCCAAGGACGCCCTGAAGGATGGCACTCCGGCTACCGAGACGATCGACGGCGCTGCTACCAAGCATATGACCGCCGACGCAGCTGCGCTCACGGCCCTGAACCCGAACTCCAGCTCCGCGCCCACCGCGGGCGCCAGCAGCTCTTCCGGCGCCACCCCCACGGTGGAGGGAGTAACGGGAACGTACGATATCTGGGTGAGTACAGACGCAAATCCAACGGTCCGCCAGATGAGGTTGGTCGGTAAGTCAGGCGGGCAGGACTCATCCTTTACTATAAAGTGGTCCAAGATAAACGAGGCAGTAGATATCAAAGCGCCGCCTACTACCCCATAGTAGCCGTAAATGCGAGCGGACGTTGCAGGTCGTAAAAGAGCGTAGTTTCTGCAGCCACCTGGCCCGGTGCAGCTTCATGAACCTTTTACATGGAAAGAAAAACAAACAGATCAAAGCCCGCAGGGTTTTGAGCTGTTTGTTTTGGATAGAGGCGCTCTTTCGTCAAGTGGTTCATGAGCTGCGGTGGTTCTGCGGTTGCTGGTACTTTATCAGGAAAACGTTAATGGTTGCATTCCATCTCACATGCGCGAGATGGAATGCAACAAAACAATCACTATTTAGCTGGTGAGGTACTAGGGTGTGTTTGCAAATAGCCCACTGTAGGTATAGACCGCCCTAGCACAGTGTCTAAACCGATGTGATATGCGCGAGCATGGGC
>JALYYZ010000094.1 GCA_030945985.1 Chloroflexota bacterium | reverse complement strand
ACACCAGCCAAGAGTGTAGTGGTTGTGGCACTATCAAGCGCAAAGAACTATCCGAACGTTGGCACACATGCTCGTGTGGCTGTTCGCTTGATAGAGACCATAATGCTGCCATAAATATCCTTCGGCTAGGAACTAGCCAACAGGCTTCGCAAGTTGCCTGTAGAAGCCCCCGTCTTTAGACGTGGGGTAGTTCACTGTGAGAGAATAATCTAGGAGCAAGCTACTATGTCGACAATCCGTTTTGAAGCTGCACTCTATAATATCGGCTCATGGACTCTTCTCAGGCTGCCTAAGAGCGCAAGCGCGCAGCTTCCATCACGAGGCGTGACTATGGTTGAGGGAACCATCAACGGTTTCCCACTTCAATCCGCGCTCGAACCAGACGGTAAAGGAAGCCACTGGCTCAGGGTTGACAAAACCATAAGCGAAGGCGCTGGAGCAGAGGTAGGCGACACTGTAATGCTGGCGATTGAGCCGACTAGAGAATGGACGGAACCCCATGTACCAGAAGATTTGAAAAGCGCCCTCGCGGCCGATCCACAGGCACAAACCCTATGGATGGATTGCACGACAATGGCACGCTGGGACTGGACTCGCTGGATAAGCGCAACCGCGCAACAGGAAACGCGCAGGCGACGGATCGAGGTCGCATTCTCGAAGCTCAAGTCCGGAATGCGAAGACCCTGTTGTTTCAACCGTAGCATGTGTACCGAACCCTATGTATCGAAGAATGGGGTGCTTCTTGAGCCGACGGAAACGACTTCGGCGAAAGCAAGAATGAATGAAGCCATAGGCCGAAATACTGCGTAGATACTACGATGAAAACCGACGAAATCAAGCTGCTGTACAATTACAACGACTGGGCCGATAGGCGCTTTCTGGGGGCCTGCGCCAGAGTGAGCCCGGAGCAGTACGCTGCTCCCACCGACTTGGGGACGGGCTACGCGGGGCTACGCGCCACGATGGTGCATATGCTGGACAACATCTGGCAGTGGCGCATCACGCTTCAGGGGTTCTACAAGGAACCTCTGGGGGACGATGCGGCTTATGACGCCACCGAACTTCATGAAGATGCGTTCCCGACGCTCGCCGCTCTCCAGGAACGCTGGGCAACCGAACAGCGGGAGATGCATGCTTACCTCGACACATTGACTGACGAAACGCTCAACGGCACGATCCGCTACGTCATACCCGGTGTGGTGCGGGAGCGTGTCGTGTGGGACATTCTGGTGGACGCTCTCATCCATGCCACCCAGCACCGCAGCGAGGCGGCCGCCCTTCTGACCCTGTACGGCCAGTCCCCCGGCGACTACGACCTCACCCTGTTCTTAAGTGAGCGCGCTTAAGGAAGATTTAAAGTCAATACGTTAGGCGAACAGGAGACCGGTGTGATCTATCTGGGCGGGCTGGTTAGCGCGAACCGGTCAGCACTAAGTAGCGCCGATTAGCATTGGTTAGCACCGATTAGCAGTCGAATACCGACCAGCAGATGCTGTTTCGCAATCGCTGATCGTCCAGGACAAGATCGCGAATCGCGTCCGGCAGCCGGTCGCGCTGCCAACGGCACTCGAGCCGGCCGGCACTCTCGCCCTCGCCTTCAGGCGCAGCCGCGCGCGCGGCTTTGATCGCGTAGGCTGCGGCGCCGAGCTCGTGCGCCGCAACGTGCGCGACCACCGCCGCCTGACCGGCAGCATATGCAGCATGACGTGCCGCGCCTCTCAGATCCCTGGCCGCCCCCATGGCATGGCCGCCCGCTGCACGAGCCTGGGACATCGTGATCTCGCCGCGCGCCCAAGCACGCGCCTGCTCAATTGCATGACGCGACCGCGTGTCCAGAGGCTTCGCTTGCTCGAAGAGGTGCAGGACGTGCTCCGCACACACGGCCGCCCACAGCGCGAGAAGGCGATGGTCTGAATCCGTGAGCGTCCCACCGCGGCGGGTGGTGGTGAAGCGAGGATCGCGATCTTTGGGGAGGATCATGCTACACCTTTCATGAACACAGATTTTGACATTCCTTACCTTCATCTATGCTGTAACCTACTTATACTGTAACCCATTTATTGTGAATTCGCACGGGAACTTTACACCTTAGAATGCAAGAATTTAATTTGCCTTTACTCTAGGGCGTGTTTGCAAATGGCCCGCCGTGGGTATAGACCACCCGGTGACTTTAGTCACAAGGCGGTATTTGCAAACACGCTCTAGTGTGGGAGGAGAAGCAGATGAATGAGATACTCGTGAGTATGCTTACAGAGTCGATGGTCACCCCACTAACCGAGGCATACTCAGGTCCGCCCGACCATACCGCCACCTGGTTCATAGACAACGATCCTGACTCCGGAATCCTGGGGATCTTGCGTGATGTAACGGCAGAAGAAGCATCTCTGACCCTTACCCACGCCGGTTCGATTGACAGAGTGGAACTCTGGTGATAAGATTGCGCAGAGCCTGGATAGATCCGGGTGAGAGCAATGTACGGTGATCGTGCATACTGTTTTCCATCTTGTTTGATAGAGGAGTAAAGAGATCATGTCCAGCAACCAACCACCATCGGGCGGCATGCCTCAGGGGCCGGGGCAGCAAAGCAATGAGGTCATGTGCCCCAACTGCAAGGGTGGGAACCCTCTCGGCGCTGCTGTTTGCCAGTGGTGCGGCACCTCACTGCAGGCCGGTCCATTAAGCCGGCCAACCGACAATCAACCGGGTGTGCCGATGGGCGGGTATGCGCCTCCAGGCCCAGGGCCGGTGCAGGCAGCACCTGGCCCGCAGCCCACCCAATATGGGCCGGCGCAGGGTTACGCGCCTCCGCCCGGCGCTCCGCAAATGGGCGTGACAGGCGTGGTACGTAAGCGCCGGACGTCGCCTTGCTTCATCATCGGCGGAATAGCGCTCGCTCTGATATTGCTCTGCGGGGCGGGTGTCATCGGCCTGGGCTTATTTGTGGTAAATGCTACGCAGCCGGTAGCCAGCGCGGGCGACGCCTATATGACTGCTCTTCGCGATGGCGACTACAGCAAGGCTTTCAATCTGTCCGCGCCTGCTCTGCAGCAGGAGGCGACCAACGCCCAGGGGCTGCAAAGCGCACTCAGCTCTAAGCAGCCGGCGACCTGGAGCTTTACGTCGCGCAACATCAGTAATGGCACAGGCACCCTCTCCGGCACGACCACCTATAAGACAGGGAGTAATGGTACTGTAGATATG
>JALYYZ010000090.1 GCA_030945985.1 Chloroflexota bacterium | reverse complement strand
GCCATGAGCCACCCCTGCTATCTGGGCGTCGATACGGCTCGGCGCGAAGAGCTAATTGCCCATCGTATGAGCGTACCTGAAATTGCGCGACATATAGGGGCCGACTCGCTCGGTTATCTGAGCCTACCCGGTCTTTTTCGCGCCGTGGGTAAGGGTGGCGAAACTCTTTGCTCGGGTTGCTTCACAGGTCTCTATCCAGTGCCTGTGCAGATGGAATTCCTTCACATAGACAGCAAGATGCAGATGGAAGCCGAGAAGACCAGGGAGCAAGCACGCGAGACTGTTGGAGCACGCCAGACTTCTCAGCCTCAAGTGCGTCGTGAGTTGCTTGAGTTGGATCTCGACCAGAGACAAATGGACCTTGATAGGATACCTGTAGGCGCCGATCACTGATCCCGGTCGGCAGCCTGCTCCTCTACTCCAGGAAGCTCTGCTTACCCAGGCTGGAGATCTCTCCTATGCTATCAACCGCTACGTCGGGGTCGGGTTTTCTGTAGAAAGCAGGATCGCTCGCGTAATGCCCTTGCTTCACCCAGATTGTTGTTAGCTTATCCTTCATAACCTCTTTCGCCCCGGCAAGGATCTTTTCTTTATCGTCTATCAGCACGTAATGGTCGCTTGGCAGACGCTCCATTACATCTTCGAAGCATGTTTCTTTATGTGTGTAGATCAGTACATCGGCAGGCCCGCCCACGGCTTCCGTTATGCCTGCGCTGGCAATCTTTCTCGGCTGGAACTCGGTGTCACCATCCGAGAGTATGGCTACCTCCCCGAAATCGCTTAGATATTCCAGGGTAGCTATTGCACCGGGATAGAGGTAGCCTTTATAAGGCCAGCTATCCAATAGCCCCTGCGCCTTCTCGGCAACCACCTTGTCTTTCCAATTGGTAGCGAAGCGGCGTAGCGTCTCGGGGAAATCTACCACGTCCAACTCCTTGCGTACCTCCTCATACAGTGCCCAGAAGCGATCCGAGCCCTCTTTGCCCAGGAGTTGAAGGAGTTGGCCCTGCATATCTCTCTTGGCCCTATCATTGTCTATGAGGGTATTGTCCACATCTAGTAGGAACACGAGGCTAACCTTTTGTCGTACCTGCATTTTGCTGCTTCTCCTATTGCTATCTGGGGCTTCTGTGCTCCCGATATGGTCTCTACTGTGCCTTTGTGGTCGCTATGTGCTAGAATCGTACCATCATGCTCGACGAGATACCTATCACTACGCCTATTACCCAGCCGTTATCGGACAAATATCCGCTCCTTCCTAACGCAGAACCTTTTATTTATGAGGCCGGACCAGTAGGTTGTCTGCTCATTCACGGCTACACTTCCAGCCCCTGGGAGATGCGCCAGATGGGACGCTACCTGGCCGACAATGGTATCACCGTGTCGGCGCCTCTACTCGCAGGGCACGGCACCGCGCCCGAAGACCTGCAAGGCAAGACCTGGCACGATTGGTATGCGTCGGTTTCAGCCGCGCTCGACGAGCTTCTTACAAAGTGCAGCCGCGTTTATGTGGCGGGTCTCTCACTGGGTGGTGCGCTCACCTTGTACATGGCAGCCCAGCGTGGGCGCGAGCTAGCCGGCATCATCTGTATGTCAGCGCCTATCTATGTACCCCACAGCTTCGGCCACTTGCTGCACGGCATTAAAGGACAGATGCCATATCTCAGCAAGCCCTACCGTGATATAGAGGACCCTGTGGCTCGCGCCCAACATAACAACTATATGCTCTCGCCGGCGGATGCCACCGCATCTCTTATTGAGTTCCTCGGCCCGGTGCGCGAGGCGCTGCCCAGGATAGAGGTGCCTGCTCTTGTGATCTATGCGCGGCGCGACCATGTAGTACCGGGAGTTAGCTCGCATCATATATATTCCCGCCTCGGTTCCAAAAACAAGCGGATGCTGGCTCTGCACCGGGGCTACCATGTGGTAACAGTAGACACAGACAAAGAGCGTGTCTTTGCTGCCGTGGTAGACTTCATAAAGGAAACCGAAGGAGAGGCTGCTGCTCTGGTTCAGCAGCGAGAGCAGCATGGCCTATATGGAGCCTGATGTGAAGCCCACCCTTAGAAAAGCCAATCTTGTAGGATAAACAATCGGAACCCGCAGGGTTCCGATTGTTTATCCTACTCTTATCCACATGCTTACTCTCGTCTTGGTGTAACGGGATCTGGATTCACGTAGATCACGCCGCCCTCGACTTTGACCTCGTACTTACCCGTATTGCCAACTGCCGGGAGCGACTCTGCCTCGCCGGTGGTCACGTCGAACATAGAGCCGTGCAAGGGGCATTCGGCTACCCACCCGCGTATATCCTCGAAGAAATCGCCCTCAGTCAGCGACGCCTCGGCGTGCGTGCAAGTATCGCCAATCGCGTAGAAGGTACCATCGGCGTTGAAAACAGCGATATCTATGCCCTCGTGGCTCACGCGTGCAGAGGTTCCGGGTGGCACAAGGTCCGCCTGTCGTACAGCTACCCATCTCGTCTCATCATCACTTTGCTGCATACTCTCTTTACCTCTGCTGTGGCCTTTGTTATTTGCGTTCTGCGGATTATAGACGCGGTATGCCCATCCCAAAGGCAAGAGCCATCTCCCAATCATGCCTGCCACCGGGCTCCAGCCTTGAAGCTGTGCCAAGCTCCAGGGAGCCTGCCAACGAGTCGGTGTTGCCCTTGCACGGCTCCACCGCTACACAATGCTCTTCAGGTAGGCCCGCAATGCTCAGCCAGATGCCGACCGTATTTATCTCAGCACTATTATATCTGAATAGCAGGTGGGAGTTGCTCTCGGGGTGGTAGAGACCTGTGGGGCCTGTCACACCTTCAGCAAAGATCTTGTCTACCACCTCCTGCCCGCCTGGTTGGTGTACAACGTCTAGCTTGTGCCGGCCTCCAGGCCACTTTAGCCGGGAGCCCTGCGGCCCTAGCCTATCGCCCCTGGACCCCTCTACCAGTAGACTCGCCCCTTCCTCCAGCAAAACTCGCATGCCGGCAGAAGCGGCGAAGACCGGGTGCGACGACCAGTTGTACAGTAGTGGAGCCTCGCCCATGTTTGTGAGCGTGTAGTGTAACATCATCTCTTCATGGTCCCCCACCAGGAATGTACGCTCCAGCCTGTATGGGAAGCTGCGCCCCTCTACCGATAGTTGAAGTGCGTCACCCCTTACAAGCACCGTCCATGCAGAGGTCCACACTTCACCATGATCGGGTATCGCTACCCCCTGGAACGGCATGTCGGGGTACGGTCCTGCCGCGATAGCTGGAAAGCATTCATCGAATCCCGACATACTGCCCTGTATGTACGGGCAACCATAGTCGTGTTCCGCCAACGGCATGCGTGGGTTCTGCCACAGCCACTGCCTTCCCGTAGCCAAGTGCGTTATCTCAGCAATGTTCGCTCCCAGTTGCGGCACGCAGACCGCCTCCCACACGCTTGTGCCGATCTTGTACGCTTCAAAACCTTTGTAATAAGTAGCTGTAATCTGCATTTAGCCCTCTTGTTAGGGTAGTTTGCGCGTAGCACTCGAATTTATCTTGCGCGATTATGCTATCAGGCAAGTTCACTCGGCAATAGCTGTGCCTTCATAGGCGTTGCTACTTATACGTGCCTTCTTTGGGTCGAGTTTGAGAGAGCCTCCGGATTTCTGCTTCACTGGGCGATCTCATATATAATGCTTGTACACTTTACCCACAGGGGCAAATATGAATTTCGCGGGCGTTCTAGACCGCCTCGGCCGAAAGGCTGCTATTACATTTGGGGCTTCACTCCTGCTCACTGTACTGAGTGCTTTGCTTCAATTTTCCGGGGCCAACAGCGTACTTCGATTTAGCGTGTCCGCACTCGCCCTGGCAGCTCTTGCCGCTCTCGTGGGCGAGGCCACCGACCAGCTCGGACACAGACTTGGCCCAGGAGCTACGGGTGTGCTGCAGTCGGCGTTAGGGAACTTGCCGGAACTCTTTATCTCTATTTTCGCTCTCCGTGCCGGCCTGATTGTTGTAGTACAGGCCGCATTGGTTGGCTCCATCCTGGCAAACAGCCTTCTGGTGCTGGGCATTGCTTTTCTGGCAGGAGGCCTCAAGAACGGCGTGCAGAAGTTTGGCACCACACAAACGCGCATGATTTCGGTGCTACTGGTCTTGAGCGTAGCTTCACTGGCGATCCCCGCCCTCGCGACCTCCAACGGCGCACCCGACGCAGGACACGCAGAAGACCTGAGCGTATTGGTGGCCGTGGCCCTGCTTGTCATTTTTATCGCCAGCATACCTTTTTCGCTCAAGGGCGGGCCGGGGGCCAGCGCTGAGAGCAGCGACGCAGACAACACATGGCCTATGTCGCTTACTCTTGTGACCCTTGTTGGGGCAGCGAGCGGCGCGGCTTTCGTCTCCGACTGGTTCGTCGAGGCGTTGAAACCTGCCATGGCTACGCTTGGCCTGTCCGAGGCATTCGTTGGCCTCGTGATCGTTGCTATTGCGGGCAACGCGGTCGAGAACGTAGTGGGTGTGCAGATGGCCTTGCGCAACAAAGCTGATCTCGCTATCAGCCTGATATTGAACAGCAGTCTTCAGGTAGCCCTGGCTCTATTCCCCGCCCTGGTGATAATCAGTCAGTTTATGGTCGGCGCTCACCTCACGCTTGTGTTGTCTCCCCTGCTTATCGGCTCCCTTGCTCTTACCGTCCTGTTGGGAGCATTCATCGTTTATGATGGCGAGTCTACCTGGCTCGAAGGGCTAGCTCTTATAGGGCTTTATGTGATCATTGCAGGTGCCTTCTGGTGGGGGCCTGCTATAGTCCCATGAGCGTTACAGCCGCAGATACCCGGGATCTGCTGGTGCGCTCCAGCGCACCTTCAATGATCCCTACAATTAATCAGCCAAAGGAGGATTTGAAAACACGCCCTAGCCCGACGATACATGTAAGCCTAACAATAACGCCACAGGGATCGTTGTACAAGATCGTGTCCAACTTAGCAGGCTTCTACGATAACGAGGTCACCCCGGCGTTCCAGGACGTGTCCACAGACTCCGCCTACTTCCAGGGCATAGGCAGACTTGCATCATGCACGTATATCTGTGGCTGTCACTGTGATGGTTCCGGCGAGACGTGCTTGCTAATCGGTAACCTGCCATACTTCGGACTAACAGCAATGCCACCCGGGTGGCAGATCAGCAAGATAGTGTCTAACGAAGCAAGCCTCATGATCCACCCAGCGGGCAGACGTAATGGGAGCCCAATTGCTTGTTCTTACCGATGACGGGTTTGTCCCAACACCAGCACGATCCCTGCGGCATTGAGAAGTGCCAATCCTAAAATAGGCAACGCGAGCGCGATTACTCTTATTTTGCCGTTCTTGGTCAGCAGGTAAATGCCCGCCGTCAGCAAGAGAGATGCGGGCAGAAGCAGAGGGAATAGATATCGTGCCTGAGCCTGTAGCGCCACGGTTACGTTGAACTGGAGGTAGCCTAATAGGACAGCGAGTGACACAGCCAGCATTACCCAGATTGACTCTTTGACATGCTGCGGCACCCGCGGGAGCCCGCTGGCATGTCGTGAATGGGTGAAGCGCCAGACTGCGTAAATGGTTGCCGCCAGCAGAGAAAGCACAACAGGTACTACAAGGAGATAGAGCCACACTGGCAGAAGCCTATCCATCCACCCATAACGACCCCATGTGCTTTCCCATAGTGAGACTAGGCTTTTGAGGACCAAGTTAGTGTCAAGTAAATTGAGCTGCGCATCTGTGAGCCTGTACAACTGGAAGGCGTTCTGGCTCCCTGTCGGTTCGCCATAAACAAAGAAGTTCCGTCCAATCCACCAGCCACATATCGCAAGGGCAGAGATCGAACCGCCCAGCGCCATCTTTAGAGAGCGAGGCGTATGCTCAGACTGCCTTGTCGCAGTGCCGTCTATAGCGGACGATGCCAGGCGTCCCTCCGGCATTTCCACGGGGCCTTGCCCTCGATCTCGTAATACTCTAAAGATGAAAAGCAGCACCAGGCCTGGTACCAGCAGCAGTCCCGTCAGCTTAGAAAGAATGGCCAAACCTACTAACACGCCCGAGCGTAGTAGCCATGGATCATAGTTACGATCACGTAGGCTTCTAAACCATACATAGAAAGATGCAGCACTAAAGAGATTGACAGCACTGTCATTGGAAGCGGTTGCACTGTTGAAGCAGAACTGCGGTAGAAGCGCCACTGTGCTCCCTACCACCACAGCCCAAAGAGGTGCATCTGGTGCCAGTTGTCGAGTTGCTGCCCAGCAGAAATATACGGTCCCAGCGCCAAATAGAGCTGCTACTATACGACCCAAGTAGAGGATTATTTGCGGTTCTGCCGGTGCCGCCAGGGCTAGCACGCCAGTCACTACATAATACAGTGGAGCCTGAGAAGACTCGTATGGCAGGTATACGAAACGGTTCGAGAAGCCGTACCCCGCAGTGTAATCGGCAACAGCCCGGTCCCCCGGACTCCCTACAACCTCGCCTTGCGGATTGGTAAAACTGAAATGGACTTCAGGAAGGACGTGCTGTTTACGCACCTGCATGATGGCCTGAAGATGGGCAGGCTCGTCCGGCGCATCCAGGGGCCGAACCGCAGAGATCCATATAAGTGTAAGGAGTAAACTTGCCAGAGCTAGAATGCTACCTGGATATGATGAAACCATGAAGGAGCGGAGGCCCATTGCAACCCTACTCTTGTCCTTGTTCGTTTGCTCGGGGCTGTTCTGCTGTGCTGTTGCCAATGTGTACGGAGTTTGAGCTACTTTATAAGTTCGCGCGTTACCTAATGCTGGAGCAACCGACCCAGCAATCGTGCCTCTTACAGGTGATGGGTACCAAAGCCTTAGCCTAGCCACCTGTTCGCGCACCAGCGGTAGCTGCCCCAGGAAATCTTGAACATCTCTATCCTCTCCCATTAGATTTGTCCTCCACGATTGACCCTCTTTTGTTGTGCATATCTACTTTCCTATGCAGAAGTTGCGGAATATCTCGTCCAACAGGTCCTCTCCAACCGATTCGCCTGTGATCTCTCCCAGGGCAACCAGCGCGGCGTGTAGGTCGACCGCCAGGAGGGCAGCGGCCAGGCCTTCCTCCTGGGCCTGGAGGGCTGCCGTGGCATGTTGGCGGGCGCGTTGCAGGGCGTCTTTATGGCGTATGCTGCTGACGACTGCCTCACCTTTGTCTGGAGTGGCCCTGCCGCTTAGCACTGTCTCGGCTAGCTTCTTCTCCAATAGATCGGTGCCTCCCGGCTCGGTAGCTGATGCATGCACGATCTCAACGCCTGGTAAGGCTATCTGCAGATCATCGCAATCGAGCAGGTTGGGCAGGTCGCTCTTGTTCACCACGGCGATACGGGTGGCGCTGCTACTGCCTACGCTTTTTATCGCCTCGTAGTCGGCACTGCTGAGCGGCACTGCGCCATCGAAGATGAGTATGATTAGCGCTGCTTCGTGGGCCGCTTGCCTCGTCCGATCCATGCCTATACTCTCTATGGGATCGTGGCTCGCCTCCTCGCGCAGGCCGGCCGTATCTGTCAGCACGAAGGGAACGCCACGTACGTTTGCCACTTCTTCCAGGGTGTCCCGAGTAGTGCCTGCTATAGGAGTGACGATGGCCCTCTCTTTGCGCAGCAGCGCGTTAAGGAGGCTCGATTTGCCCACGTTCGGCCTGCCTACCAGGGCGGTGCGCACTCCCTGCTTCATCACAATACCTGTGTCTGCGCCGGCGAGAAGCTCGTCAAGTGCGGAGATAGCGCGCTTGAGATCGGGACTCACATCTGCCGGTGGTACGTCATCCTCGGGGAAGTCTATATTGGCTTCCAGGTGAGCCAGGGCGTGGAGCAGCTCCGCTCGTACCGGCTTTACCCTGCCGGACAGTCCTCCACCAAGATGACTCACCGCGATCTTCAGCCCTTCGACGGTGCGCGCCTGCACTACGTCCAGCACTGCCTCGGCCTGGGCCAGGTCGAGCCTGCCGTTCAAGAAGGCTCTGAGGGTGAATTCGCCCGGCTCAGCGAGCCTAGCCCCTTCGGTCAGGCAGAGCGCCAAGACGATCTGCAAAGGCACAGGCCCTCCGTGGCAGCTTATCTCCACAACGTCCTCTCGCGTGTACGATCTAGGAGCGCGCATCAACACGACCATAACCTCGTCCGACCGTTCCCCACTCGCTGGATCTATAACAAAGCCGTACATCAGCATGTGCGAACTGATGGCTTCCGCATTAAGGCATATACCGGACGGCGGCTGAAATATGCGCGCCAATATGCTGGAAGAGAGCGCTCCGCTCATGCGGACAACCCCTATGCCACCTTCGCCCGACGGCGTACCTACTGCCACGATCGTGTCGCTGTACATCTTTTTAGCGGGCGATGCCTTGCCGCGTCTGCACCTGATCTCGGGTGGGAATACCATTGATGCCGATATCCTCGATGGCGCAGGCCGCCGCCGCATGCGCAAATCGCGCTGAGCCTACTATGTCCCTGGTCTGCCGCCACATGACAAAGAAGGCAGCCGCAAAGACATCGCCTGCGCCGGTGGGATCAATTGGTTTGGCATGGCAGGCAGGTATCTTGCCGGTTGTGCCATTGTGCCAGATCAGAGCGTCGTCTCCCCCTTGCGTAATAACTACCAATGGAGCTAAATTGACATAAGCTTGCAAGGCATCTCTGCTATTGCCCATGTCCTCTATGCTGGCAACCAGCACCGCGTTCTCCGGTAGAGCTGTCAGTGCGGGTGATAGCGGCAGCGCTGCCTGTGTTACATGCCCCTCCACGTCCCAGGTGCGCATCCACCCCTGGGGTGTTACCCCTAGCAGACAATCGCTGAACGCCCTGACTATATATGCTGGGATCTCTTGCGCCACTGGCGCAAGATGCACGATGCCCGCCTCGCGCCAGGCATCCGGTATCTCAGCAATATCAATATCTGCCGCATGCCCGCCAATGATCTGCGCGCGGTTGCCCTGTGCATCGTAGATGTTTTGGAAGGTAGTACTCTCCTGAGAAGGAATTATGTGGAGCCATACTCCTGCGTCCCTCAGCGGGTCCAACATCTTCATCTCGTTTGTCGCGCAAGATGTGACTATTGCCGCTTGTTGCCCCAACCTCTGCGCTGTGAGTGCTGCGTAAGTTACGGTGCCGCCCAGGTTAGCGCCACCGTTTGACAGGAGGTCCCTGGTGATGTGCCCTATAGCCAGGTAGTCAGGTTTGTCTGTTCGTCCATGCATGCTTTCAATATACAACAGGTGGCTACTCCTCTTATGCTGCTTCAAGCGAGTCTATAGAGAAAAGAAAGAGTGAAACAGACACAAACTCGTAGGGTTTGTGTCTGTTTCGCATAGATTCCGGCTGAGAAGAAAGAACAAACCAAAACCTGTAAGGTTTTGGTTTGTTCTTTCTTTAGCAGAAGGGTTTTGCTTCCTTCTTAGCGGAATGTAGCAAGCCGGTCAAAAATTGGATCTACTTTGGCAGCACCACCACGCGACGGTCGGGCTCTACACCACTCGATTCTGTAACTACAGAAGGGTGCTCTTCCAGCGTCATGTGTATGATGCGGCGCTCATTAGGGGGCATGGCTTCCAGAGGGATTGCCTGACCACGGTTCTGCACCTGGTCGGCCGTACGTCGAGCCAGGTTGATCAGCGCCAGTTTGCGCCGCAGCCTATAGCCTTCAACATCGACTACTATCCTTGCCCACAAATCTGTTTTGCGTCCAACCACCAGGTTGACGAGGAATTGCATAGCATCGAGCGTCTCACCACGCCGACCGATCAGTGTACCCTGGTCGCGCTCATTTACGCCTGTGACGTTGAGCACCACCGAGTCGTTGTCATCAGTCAGAGCGGGGTCGCTCTCTTCGCTCTGGGCTCGCCGCGTAATGGTAGCCCTAATTTTCATGGCGAGAAGTATCTTCTGCAGCACTTCCGCAGCCATGGGAGCTATAGCGTCCTGTGGGGTTGCGTGCTCTTCTGTGCCGTCGCTCGGCTGCAATCCGCTATCAAGCGTTATTTCGCCTTCGGGCAATTCCTCTACGGGGGGCTCGGGGCGTGGCATACGCGGTCCACGATCAGGTCTCTCGAAGCGATTACCCCTGGGAGGTCCAGCTGCGCGGTTGCCGTATCCACCCCTGTTGCCGTAGTCTCCTCTGCCATGTTCGGGCACGGCGCCCTCGCCTACGCGGTTGCCTGGCTCTGCTTCGTTGCCTGGCTCTATCTCGTTGCCTGGCTCTATCTCATCT
>JALYYZ010000412.1 GCA_030945985.1 Chloroflexota bacterium | reverse complement strand
GCCACCGCGCCACCGATCTCGGTCACCAGGCTACCCACCTGCACGCCAAAATGGAGCAACAGCTCTTTAGCTATCGCGCCTGCTGCCGTGCGTGCTGCCGTCTCGCGTGCGCTCGAGCGTTCGAGGGCGATACGCATATCGGAGAGCCTGTACTTCACCGCGCCCACCAGATCGGCGTGGCCGGGGCGGGGTGAGGTTATGCGTGGGTGCTCCTTCTTGATGAAGTTGGCGTGATCGCGGTTGGCGATCTGCATAACGATGGGCCCGCCTGTAGAGATGCCCGCCTCCACTCCGCCGAGGAACTGCACCTCGTCATGCTCGATCCGCTGGCGGCCGTTGCGCCCGTAGCCACCTTGCCTTCGCGCCATGTCGAGGTTTATCCGTGTCAGGGAAAGAGCTAAACCGGCAGGGAAGCCCTCTACAATCACCGTCAGGCAAGGCCCATGCGACTCTCCGCCCGTTAGAAATCTGTGTGCCATAACTCTATTCTCCCTTTTCTAGTTCTGCTAAACATGCCCGCCGCATCAGGTCGACAGGCGCGGTGCGGCCCGTCCATATCTCAAAGGCGGCAGCGCCCTGGTGGACCAGCATCGCCAGCCCATCTTGCGTGCGGCAGCCTTGCTTTCTTGCTTCTGTCAATAGCCATGTGGGACGTGGTCTGTAGACCAGGTCGTAGACCAGCATCCCTTTGCGCAGCCGGGTACCATCCGGCAAGGGGCTTGTCTCGATGTGGGGCCACATGCCGGCAGGCGTGCAATTTACAAGCAGGTTTGCTTTTGCCAACGCATAGGCAAGCGTCCCTGCGTCGAGCGTGCCATGCGCAATGGGGACGGCGCTGCCTTCCAAAACGCTGTCAGGGACGGCACCCTCACCGCCTTTGAGTCCCAACTGGCAAGTTCCATGCCTGTTTAGAGCGGGGTGGTATCTCTGCAATGACGTGGCAATAGCTTCCGCCTGCCTGGGGTTGCGTGAGAGGATATTGACTTTGTGTCCCGCCTGACGGAGCGCCCAGGCGACCGCCCGTGCTGCCCCGCCCGCGCCGAGCAGCACCACATGAGAACCAGGCTCTGTGCCTCCCGCTTCCGTGAGCCCCGACATGAATCCGGCCAGGTCCGTGTTGTAGCCTAGCAGCCTGCCATGTTCGACCAGCACCGTGTTGCACGCCCCTGTGGCCCTGACCTCCTCGCTCATTTCGTCCAGGTAGGCGAGCATCTTCTCTTTATGCGGCACTGTTACGTTCCAGCCCGCGAAGCCCCCCATGATGCATTCGCTGACTTGCTCCTCTAACTTCTCGGGCGCGGTGGGCAGCAAAGTATAGCTGACTGGCAGCCCAAGCTCCCTGAAGGCGGCGCTATGCATAGCAGGCGAGAGGCTGTGCCCGACAGGGTAGCCGATCAGGCCCACCTGCCTAGCCCCTTGTGCAGCCTGGCTAACCACGACCGGCACCTTGCCCGCTGTCTTGCCTGGTACCCTGCAGCAAGCTGCTCAGGGCTTGCTCGAAGCCAGGGAAGCTGTCGTCTATGCAGGCTGTATCTTCCACCTCTGTTGGGCCTTCGGCTGCCAGCGCTGCCATCGCCAGCGACATTGCCAGCCGGTGATCGCCATGACTGCTTACCATGCCACCTTTTAGTGTCGTGGGGCCATGCACTATAAAACCATCTTCCAACGCCTCGATATGGCTGCCCATGGTCCGCAACTCGCTTACTGTGGTGGCTATGCGGTCGGTCTCCTTCACTCGTAGCTCACCGGCCCCTCGCACCTCCGTCGTGCCCTGGGCCTGTGAAGCCACTACCGCAAGCACGGGCAGCTCGTCCACCATTCCGGGCACCTCTTCGGCGGAGATGCTGATGCCCCGTAGTGGAGCGTAGCGTAACTCGATGTCGGCTACAGGCTCGCCATTCTCCAGGCGCTCATTATAGATGCATACTTCGGCCCCCATCCTGCGGAGCGCGTCGAGGAAGCCCACCCGGCCGGGGTTTACCCCCACACCCGGTATGGTGATGTGCGATCCAGGCACGATAGCCGCTGCCGCCAGCATGAAGGCCGCCGAGGAGAGGTCGCCGGGCACGCGAATATCGATCGCATCCAGTCTATCAGCCGGCTCGATGCTCACCTGTCCTCGCTGCACATCGAGCTTTGCGCCCATAGCGGCCAGCATCCTCTCTGTGTGGTCGCGGCTGGGCGCGGGCTCCTCAACAGTAGTGACGCCCTGTGCATAGAGCCCGGCCAGCAGGATGGCGGACTTCACCTGCGCGCTCGCAACAGGCATCCTGTACTTCGTGGCATGAAGGTTGCCGCCTACGATAGAGAGAGGCGGGTAGTTGCCGCCATCTCTGCCGAGGATGGTTGCTCCCATGCCTCGTAGCGGCACGGCCACGCGCGACATGGGCCTGCGACCTAGCTGTGCGTTCGACGCCAGCACACTATAGAAAGGCTGGCCCGCGAGTAGACCGGCCATCAGGCGCATAGTGGTGCCCGAGCCGCCGCACTCAAGCGGCCTCACAGGCTCTCGCAGGCATCGCATGCCCCGGCCATACACAAGCACCTCTTCCCTGCTATACGCGACCTCGATACCCAGGCCCTGCACAACTTCCAGGGTGGAGAGGCAGTCGGTTGCGGGCAGGAAGTTGCTGATACGCGTAGTGCCCTCAGCCACCGCGCCGAAAATAGCGGCCCTGTGCGATACCGACTTATCGCCCGGCACTCCCACATGCCCGCGCAAGCCCGCCTCTGCTTTACACATATGGAGGCTCTTTGATGCTGCCGCTATTAGGCTCACTGAAACATCTCCCTTCTAACTCCCTGAGCATGACTCATCCATGCTTCTAATTCGTTGGGCGTATCGAGCAGCCTTTCTACCTCCAGCAGTTTCTCTCTGAACAGGCCGAGCGCCTCTTTTACCGGCTCGCGGTTGGTGAGGAGGATGCTGAGCATCATATCGACCTGGCTGGCGGCCAGCCTGGAGGTGTCGCGGAAGCCGCTCGCCGCCAGCGTCCCTGTCACAGGGTCAAGTGCCCTTGCCTGACTCTCGGCCTGCGCCAGGGCGCTCGCCAGCAGGTAAGGCATGTGGCTCACCATAGCGACAGCCTTGTCGTGCCGCTCGGCGTCGAGCAGCAATGGGCGCGCTCCGGTTGCCTCGGCAAGCTCACGGGCCAGGCGCATGGCCTCGTCTGTAGTGCGCTCTGTGGGAGTGAGCACGAATGTTGCTCCCCTGTAGATGGCGGCGTCGGCGCTCTCCAGGCCGCCTACCTCTTTGCCGCACATAGGGTGGCCTCCCACTGCGGCTACTCCCTGCGGTATGCCGTTCATCGCCTGCACCACCTGAGACTTGGTGCTCCCCAGGTCGATGAGGAGAGCGCCCTTTCTCATATACTGGGTCACCTCGGGTATCGCGGCCAGGATATGCCGTACGGGTGTGGACAGCACCACGATATCTGCATGCGCTGCGGCTTCCTGCGCGTTGCACACTGCTGCATCGACTACCCCCGTACGTAGTGCCTGCTTGATGGTCTCCGTGCGACGAGCCACACCGACCAGGCGCGTACACTTGCCCCGCAAGGCCAGGGCCAGCGAGCCACCCATCAGGCCGAGACCCACCACTGCTACTGTCGACTCGCTAAGCCGCATGGACCTTCGCCCGCCCGGCGGCTGCCGGCTCCGCGCGGGGTGCCAGGTCTATTCCACGGCCCACCGCCTCAGCTACGCGGGTCATATCTTCGATCAGGCGAGCGCACTTGTCGGGGCGCAGCGACTGCCCGCCGTCCGACATGGCGTTCTCGGGGTGGCTGTGTACCTCGATGATCAGCCCGTCGGCTCCCGCAGCTATTGCGGCCAGGGAGACGGGTGTCACCAGGTCCCACCTGCCTGTGCCATGACTCGGGTCCGCGATCACCGGCAGGTGGGTCAGCGATTTGAGTACCGGTATGGCGTTTATATCAAAGGTAGAACGGGTGGCCTTCTCGAAGGTGCGGATACCGCGTTCGCACAGGATGACCTGCGTGTTGCCCTGAGACAGGACGTACTCGGCGGCCAGCAGAAGCTCCTCGATCATCGAGCTCATGCCCCGCTTGATCAGCACCGGCTTGCTTTGCCGCCCGGCCTCTTCCAGCAGGCGGTAGTTCTGCATGTTGCGCGTGCCGATTTGCAGGATGTCGGCATACTTTGCCACCAGGGCCACCTCGTCGGGAGCCATCACCTCGGTGATAATCGACATCCCCGTCTCTTCGCGCACATCTGCCAGGATCTGGAGGCCCTCCTCGCCCATCCCCTGGAAACTGTAGGGAGAAGTTCGCGGCTTGAAAGCCCCACCGCGCATTATCTTGACGCCCATATCTCTAAGCTGACGAGCGATCTCGAACGTCTGCTCGCGACTCTCGACCGAGCAGGGGCCTGCCATGAAGGTCACGTTCTGCCCGCCAATCGTGGCGTCGTTGACCTGTATTACCGTGTCTGCCGGCTTGAAGTCGCGACTCGCCAGCTTGTACGGCTGCAGAATGGGCACCACATTCTCTACGCCTGCCAGGGAGATGAATAGCTCCGGGTCGAGGGGCCTATCGTTGCCGATCACCCCGATGATCACTCGCTCCTCTCCGCTCGACACGTGTGGCCTGTATCCAAGCTCCTGTATTCGACTTATCACTGCTCCGACTTCGCGGGCGTCGGCTCCCATACGCATAACTACTATCATCGTTTTCTCTCCTTTTCTTTGGTAACGTTTGTTGCTCTAGCGCACCATCTCTATGGCGAGGGCCCGGCTGTGCGCAACGACTCGGTGCCCTTCAGGTAAATATGTTTGATCTCTCGCTGGCCCTTCGGCGTGTTCCAGTGGAGCAGCACCCTTATGCAGTGGGTCATGTCGCCGGCTTTGTCCATCTCCACCGCCCCCAGCATAGGCACATACTCCCAGCCCATGTGTCGCACAGCCTCGGCAGGGAAGGCGGCAGTCAAGTCGGACGTGGTGGTAAAAAAGGCGCTTGCCAGGTCGTCGGGCTCTATGCCGTTGGCGGCGAGCATCCTTTTCACAAGCTCAACGGTGGCCTCGTGTATCTCCTCGCGGCTGTCCGCGTCGGCCACGGTCGCCCCGCGCACCCCCCGGCATACTATCTGCTGTCCAGCCCCTTCTCCGCTCATATAGCTCCTTTTTCTTTCTGTGCTCCTGCGATTACAGGTAAACAAAAAGAGCATTGGCACCTGCCACGCTCTTTCCGATTATTTCGCTTTATTCAGTTACGTCCGAATGGACATCTTACAGGTGCGTGGCAAAGTCCGGTTGGTATGCGTAATACCACCAATAATAGACGTTGCCATACTCGCTACAGCTCGACGCAGAGGGCGCAGAGGGCGCAGAGGATGAACCGACGCCAACGGGCGCGGCATCGCTGCTCCATATTCTCTTCTCTGCTCTCAACGGCTGCATGTTAGCTCCCAAAGATGTTGCACTTAGTGTAGCAAATCTTTCCGACAATATCAAGAGAGGCGCTTCACAGGATTAAAGTAGCATCCCCGAAGCTATAGAACCTGTATCTTTCCTCTATGGCCTCTCCGTATGCTTTCATAATCAGTTCTTGCCCGGCGAAGGCGGAGACGAGCATGAGCAGTGTAGTCCTGGGCAGATGGAAATTCGTGATCATACCATCTACGAGCGTAAACCTGTCGCCCGGCTTCAAAAAGAGCTGTGACCACCCTTCCGCTTTCTGGACTTCTTTGCCCCGCTCGCCGAGATCTATCTTCTGGTTGTGCCCCGCCGTTTCCAGCACCCGTACGCTGGTAGTGCCGACTGCGATGATGCGGCCTCCGCTACGTCGCGCCCTGTTGATAGCCTCAGCCGTCTCCGCCGGCAAGCTGTACCATTCTCGATGCATCGGATGGTCTTCGATCTTCTCTTCATGCACGGGTCGGAACGTGTCCAGCCCCACGTGCAGCACCACCCTGGCAAAGCCGACGCCCTGCTGTTCGAGTTGATTGATTAGCTGCCGGGTAAAGTGCAGCCCCGCAGTGGGTGCCGCAGCAGATCCCTCTTCACGCGCATACACCGTCTGGTAGCGCTCAGGGTCGGCCAACTTCTCGTGTATATAGGGGGGCAGAGGCATTTCTCCCAATGTCGCCAGCCACTGCCTGGGCGGCGAGTTGAAGCGCAATATCCGCCCGCCTCCTTCTGTACGCGCCACCACCTCAGCCTCTAATAGTGGCCGGCCGTCTGCGTCCTCACCAAAGCCTAGAATGCTTCCATCCTGCACCCGCCTGCCGGGGCTCACCAGTCCTTCCCACACAGCAGGCTCTCCTGCTGCTTCCTCGGGTTGAGGCACCGGCCTGAGCAACAACACCTCCACCCGCCCACGCGTAGGCACTTTGTAGCCGATGAGCCGCACGGGCAATACACGGCTTTCGTTAGCCACCAACAGGTCGCCTCGACGCAGGAACTCGCCTATTTCCCTGAATACTTTATGCCTGATATCGCCCGTTGCCCTCTCCAACACAAGGAGGCGCGCGCTATCTCTGGGCTCTAAGGGTCGCTGGGCAATCAGCTCCTGTGGAAGGGTGTAGTCAAAAGAGTCAGTCTTCATCTCTCTATTATATCCATTGCAAGGGGAGATACATGCCTCAAATTTGTCCCGTTCATGCGCCGGCCCCAATTATTGCCGTTCGTCTGGTGCGATTCTTGCTCAATTAGGCGTGGTTGAGGTTAAGCAACGAGGCAGAGGCCTGACAATGGGGCGTGAAAAGCAGGAGAGAGCAGCGGAGTACTCGGGAAGTGAGGGCGCGACAACCGGCGGTCCACTGGTTGACCATGCAGGCGGCGAGGATGAGCGCCTTGAAGCGCTTGGCCGGGTTTCTGTGCTTTTGACCCGAAGTAGCGATCCTACTTCGGTCATTGTAGAGGTGCTTGATGAAGTGGGTGCGCTCTTCTCGGCAGATAAAGCTTCGCTCTTTCTCTATAGCGATGGTAGTTTGGATTACAAGGGCGGATTTGGCTTCTCCGACTACTTTAAGAGCCAGGTTACTCATCTGTCTCGGACGAACTTCCCAAATCGCCTTATGTCGCCCGTAGCTGAGCCTTTCTGCACATCAGACCTCCGGTCTTATCTACCGCCCACCATATATCACGACCTTCTTCTCTCCGAGGGTGTAAGTGCCCTTTGCTCTTCGCCACTACTGAGCAATAGCGGCACCATCGGTTTCCTGGCTATATACCATAACGCGCCATATAGCTACGCTTCCTCGGAGATCCACCTTCTTCAGATATTGGCGGGCATTATGTCTTTGGCTTATACGAGGTCCAATTCCGCAGCGACGCGTCTCAGCGAAGAGCAAACACGCGATCGTTTCCTGAATGCGTTGAGCCACGAGCTTCGTACACCTCTTACCTCTATTATGGGCTTCGTCCAGGTCATTCGTAAGCGTCTCTCCACAACTCCGAACACGGACGCTCGGCTCCTTGATCAACTCGAAGTGCTCTGGACACAGGCCCAGCGCCTGAATCGCTTGATAGATACCTTTGTGGATCTCGCCAATATCGAACGTGGAGAATTTGCTATCAATCTCGGTAAGGTCGAGCTAAACAGCCTGCTGCGTACCGCTGTCTCGCAATCCGTAGCGCAGGCGCGCACACGTCATATTGTTGACGTGCAGACCCCCGTTGACGAGCTGTGGGTGCATGGTGACGGAAAGCGGCTGGAGCAGGTCTTCACTCATATAGTCTCCAATGCCATCCGCTATTCACCTCAGGACGAACCGATCAGTGTGATATGCGAGGACCACCTGGGGGAAGGTAAAGTTCTCGTCTCCATTACTGACCACGGGCCCGGTGTGCCGGCAGGCCAGCGCACTGAGGTGTTCCGGCGTTCGTCTCCTAGTGAGGCCCAGCGTGCGGGTGGTCTGGGCGTTGGGCTCTATATAAGCAAGACAATAGTGGAAGCTCATGGCGGAACTATTTCACTAGAAAGCTCACCAAATAGCGGCACCACTGTCTTGGTCGTGCTGCCCGCGTAAGCATGTATCAAATTCTATCTCTTCCTTGCCCAGCCGCATTCCCGTTGCTATAATAGTTCTGTTGCCTTTTATAGTCATATGCACAATGTCTACAGCAGTTCTAACAGTACATAACCTCTCAAAGTCGTTCAATATCTACCCTGTCTTCTCCGACGTCACCTTCACGGTGAACGGCGGTGAGCGAGTGGCCCTTGTCGGCCCTAATGGCGTGGGCAAATCAACCGTGCTCAAGATAATTGCCGGCCTGGAGAAACCCTCCACAGGGCACGTTGTAAAGGCCAAAGGCGTTCGCCTGGTTTACCTGCCGCAAGAGGCCGCTTCCTATTTCGCCTCGGAGTCGGACCTTTCTTTCTCGCCGGGCGACGCCCTCTACGACTCGATGCTCGACGCCGTAGGGCCGGTTCGAGCCATGCAGGACGAGTTACGTGAACTGGAAGTCTCCATGGCGCACGTCACAGGTACTGAGTGGGAAGCGCTGATGGCGCGTTATGAAGAGGTGACACATCGATTTGAAATGGCAGGGGGATATAGCTTCGAGCACCAGATCGACCAGGTGTTACAGGGGCTCGGCTTCGTTGAAGCGCAATATACACAAACGCTCAACACAATGAGCGGGGGCCAGCGTACCCGCGCAGCGCTTGCTCGAGCCCTTCTAGCCGACCCGGACGTGCTTCTCCTAGATGAGCCTACAAACCACCTTGATATTGCTGCCATGGAGTGGCTTGAAGGCTTCCTCTCAAGCTGGAAGGGCACGTTGCTCGTGATTGCACACGATAGACGTTTCCTGAACAAGGTCACTACCCGTACTCTCGATATGGAGTTCAGTAAACCCGTTTCGGGCATGATGGCGTCCAGCCGTGGACGTGCCCCCAGGGAGATGGCGGAACAGGAAGCTTACAGCCGCTTGCAGGATTACCCGGCGCCTTACGACCGTTACCTCGAGCTAAAAGCTGAACGCTACGAGCTTCTTACCGCGCAATATGAGGCACAGCAAGAACATATCAAGAAAACCGAAGAGTTCATTCGCAGGTTCAAGAACAGCCAACTTACCAAGCAAGCGATGGGCCGGCAGAAGCGTCTCTGGCGTATGGAGCGTATGCAAAGACCTACTGAGAGTGCCGATTTGCACCTTAGCCTGCGCGCGCATGTTCGTTCTGGACGTAGCGTCTTTGAAGCGGAAGATCTGCTTATCGGCTACCCCCCCCAGGACGGAACCGGCCAACCCAAAGTGCTCGCCAGGTGCTCCGATATCGAGATAGAACGCGGTGAGCGTGTGGGGCTGATTGGCCCCAATGGTGTTGGTAAGACCACCCTTCTGAAGACTATGATGGGCGACTTGCAGCCTCTAGGTGGGCATCACGAACTAGGACACAACGTCAAGTTCGGCTATTATGCCCAGGCCCATGAGGGACTTGAAGCGTCCAATACTGTGCTTGATGAGGTGCGCTCGGTGCGTAGCATGACCGAGGAAGCTGCGCGCGATCTTTTGGCTCAGATGTTGTTCGCGGGGGACAACATCAATAAGAAAGTGGGAGACCTCAGCGGTGGTGAACGCAGCCGCGTGGCCCTCACCAAGCTTATGCTCACAGATGCGAATTTCCTGATACTCGATGAGCCCACCAACCATCTGGACCTGGACGCCCAGGAGGCGCTAACACAGGTGCTGGGCGGCTACGACGGCACCATTCTCTTCGTCTCACATGACCGCGCCTTTATTGACGATCTTGCTTCGCAAGTCTGGTCCTTCGAGAGCAAGCAGCTCAAGGTGTGGGATGGCAATTACTCGGAATATGTTGCCGAGAAGGCCCGCCAGGACAGTCCGGCTCCTTCTACTTCTGTAGGCCCGTCCAAGAGCAGCCCGAACGGGAACGCAAATGCCAATACCGGCAGAGGTGCAGTTGGTAAGGCCCAGCACAAAGCGCCGGAACCGCCTAAAGCCGACCCTCGCGACAGCAACAGGGCAAACCAGCGCCAGGACCGCGCGGTCCAACGTGAACGCGGCAAGCTGCTCAAGCAGCGAGAGAGCGCCGAGGGGCGCATCTCCACACTGGAGGCCCAGTTGAACCAGGTTTCGGACGCGCTTACGGCTGCGACGGAGGCTCGCAACCTGCAAGAGATCGTGCGCCTGGGTACTGATTACGCCCGACTGGAACAAGAGCTTGACCATGCCTATATCGATTGGCAATCTGCTGAAAAGTTGGCCCTCAGCTCCGAGTCCTAGCGGGGGCAGTCGAGCATGAAGCGTTATCATGGCAAGACGCTCATCGGCCTGACGGGCAATATTGCGTGTGGCAAGAGCACCGTTCTGACCCAGCTTGAACGCCTGGGTGCCTATACGATTGATGCTGACCGGCTCATACATACCATCCTGCTGAAGGATGGTGCGGCTTTCGCTCCTGTGGTCGCAGAGTTTGGTGATTCCATACTCCTGTTGGATGGCGAGATTGACCGGCGCGCCCTCGGCAAAATCGTCTTTTCGGACCCTACAAAGCTCCGGCGCCTGGAGGAAATAGAACACCCTATTGTCCGCAGGCTTATTGACGAAGCCATAGGCGCAGCACAGAGTGCCATTGTCGTGCTCGATGCCATCAAGCTAATAGAAGCCGGTTGGGCCGACAAGTGTGCCCAGGTATGGGTCGTGATGTGCCCACCTGACCAGCAAATAGCACGGCTTATAGAGACCAGGGGCTATTCGCAGGAGGAAGCGCGTATGCGCGTGGCGGCACAGTCGCCACAGGCCGACAAGGTATTGCGCGCGGACGTAACTCTAGATAATTCTGCCGACCCGGAACACCTCTCTCGTCAGGTCGACTCCGCCTGGCGCACGTTGATCTCCGGTCTAACGTAAATTCGGCGCGCCTACTGTAGAATTAGGCATGGCTATCTGTTCACTTTTCAGAAACAAACAAATCAAAACACGCCGTGTTTTGATTTGTTTGTTTTATTTTCAAAAGCTAAAAGGTTGCTCGAAGCTGCACTAGCACAATCTGGCTACCCCACATCACCCCCTATAGGCTATATAGACGTTCTGCTATCTCAAGTATAGTTACCTAAGAGGTGTCTGTAATCCTGCTTTGTGCCTGGATGCCGACCAGTCTCTAGCGGACAATTTTACATTGGCAATAAGCAATAATCTATTTACTAGTTCTTGGAGGCATAAAATGAAAGCACGTGGAGGTCGTTTCTTACTTATACTCGGTGGTGGTCTGGCCGTCATGGCCTTTGTGGTCGTCTATATTTTCATGTCCAAAGCCGCTAATGCAAACCAGGCGGCTGCTGTGCCTACCCCGGTCCCATTGCAAAATATGGTGGTAGTCACGCATTATGTGCCTGCTTTTACAAAGATCGATGCCAGCGACTTAAAAGTTATGCAAGTTGATGCCTCGACGGTCAAGCCTGGCGCAGCTACTTCTATCGGCGATGTGGCGGATAAGGTCACCAAAGTAAATATTCAGAGCGGTGACTCTGTGCAGACGGCAGCGCTTGCCCAGACCGGATTTTCCAACGTCCTTGCAAAGGGTGAGCGCGCTTTTTCACTGGCTGTGCCGGAGCGCTCCACGTTCGGGAACGCTATCACTGAGAATGACCGTGTAGATGTGCTCTGGACCGCTTCGTACAAGGTAAGTGTCAAATGGCCGGGAGCCAACAACACCCCCACCAATGAAATGGGCGTACTAACCGCTACGAAGACCCTTCTTCAGGACATCAAGGTGCTGCGCGTGATAAACTTGCGGACCCCTCCACCCCCCGCCAAGGGCCAGAGTGGCGGTACCGACACGAGCACCAGTGACACGGCTTCACCTGCTGCGGCCCGAACTGGGGCCGCCACCGGCACCGCCCCCACAGATATGTACAATGATGGCGCGCCTTACCAGGAAGTGCTCGTTCTAGCTGTCAGCGACCAGCAGGCAGAAGTGCTCCAGTTTGCTCGTGAGAACGGCACGGTGGACCTTACTATGCGAAGCTCGGCTCCTATGAAAGATGCCGGGGGCAAGGATATAGTCGGTCCTGATAAGAAGACCATCCTGGGCGATCATGATGCGGACAAGACGACGGGCGTCACGATGTCCACTCTAATTGAGAAGTATGGCATGCCTGCCCCAGCGGCGAACCAGAGCCCTCTACCCTAACTCCTGCTAGCAAGCAGTTACTCAGCACGCGCCTAATTAGGAGACTAAAATGGATAACCAGGGAAATGGACAGTCAGGCGGCCCCAATATGCCGAAGATCGGTGTGTTGATTGTAGATGACATAATCGACACGCGCGATAACCTCAGCAAGCTGTTGATGTTTGAGCGAGATATTGAGGTGATCGGCACCGCCGCAAGTGGCCCCGAGGCTCTTGAAATGGCCCGCAAGCTCGTGCCGGACGTGGTCCTGATGGACATCAACATGCCTGAGATGGATGGCATAAAGGCAGCCGAGATAATGTCCAGTGAGATGCCTAGCGTCGGCATTATAATGATGTCCGTGCAAGGCGAACAAGATTACTTGCGTCGGGCCATGCTCGCCGGTGCAAGAGAATTCCTGGTCAAGCCTTTTTCAGGCGACGAACTGGTGCGCTCCCTACGCCACGTCTACCGGCTCGAGTCGGGCAAGCGAGCTATGGCGATGACCGCTGCGGCGGCTCCCACCATAGGTCTCAACGGCCTGAGCCCCTCTGACGACGGTAGTCCGCGCCATGGTAAGATCTTGACGGTTGTCAGTCCCAAAGGTGGGGTCGGTCGCACTACTATTGCCGCCAATCTTGCCGTGGCTCTCAAGTTGGCTACTCAAAAGAAAGTGGCCTTGGTGGACGGTTCTCTCTACTTCGGGGACATCGGCGTCATGCTCAACCTCATGTCGAGCAAAACTATTGTGGACGTGGTGGAGCACATAGACGAACTTGAGGCCGATCTCCTCAATGACATAATGACTACTCACTCCTCCGGTATAAAGGTCCTCCTCGCTCCCCCACAGCCTGAGATGGCTGAGCTTGTCAATGCAGAGCATGTGCGCCGCATCCTATCGGAACTGGTCAACAACTTTGACTATGTAGTGGTTGACACATGGCCCAGCTTCGCCGAAGCTGTTCTGACCGCCATGGATATGGCAGACGACATACTTCTGGTAATGACGCTGGAAATGACGGCAATACGTGATGTCAAGCTCTACCTTGATGTTGTAGAGAAGTTGAACTACCCGGCGGAGAAGGTCAAGCTTGTCCTTAATCGCTCCGGCACCAATGCAGGCATCAAGGTTGAATCGGTTGAGGAGACCTTACGCCATAAGGTGATGGTAGGCCTGAGCAACGATTTTGCAGCGATGCAGATGGCTATCAACCAGGGCGTGCCTCTGGTGATTTCGGCCCGTGAACACCCGTTCAGTCGCGACGTCTACAGGCTGGCTCGTCTGCTCACCTCTACTACAGCAGAAGAGGGCGTACTGGCACAGGCCACCGCCACTGTTCGCTCTGATAGCGCTCCCACTAACACCAAGCTGATGAACAAGCTTAAAGCAGCTTTCAGATAGACGAGAAGTTCGACCTGGCAAACAGAAGCGGGAAGAGCGGACGATAATTGTATCTTTCCTGAGTCCACTATAGAGGTAAATCTTATGTCACTATTGAAGCGCATCGGCCCTAATGGAACGGCTGAGGGAAGTAACACATCCCCTATAGGAAATGGGGCAGGATCTCCTGGTACTCAGGGTACTAACGCCCTTCCGCGTCCGACGGGTAGACTGGCTTCGCCGGCAGAGGGTGCCGGCAAGCAGCAAGCCGCCGCCAGCAGCGGCAACGAGTTTCTCGAGCTTAAGAACCGTGTGCAGCAAAAGCTTATCGCTGAGTTGGACCCGAAGCTGGACCTCACCCGCACTGACGAGGTACGCCGTCAGGTGGAGGAGATATTCAACGAAATACTTGAACACGAGAATATACTCCTTACACGCGTTGATCGGGCTCGTCTCTTCGAGGCAGTGGCTGCTGAAATCCTCGGCTTCGGCCCAATAGAGCCTTTGCTCAAAGATAACTCCATAAACGAGATAATGGTAAATGGTCCAAATTTGGTCTATATCGAGCGACATGGTCGGCTGGAGAAGACCAACATCCACTTTCAAAATGACGAACATGTGATGCGAGTGATCGACCGTATCGTGGCACCGCTCGGCAGACGTATAGATGAGGCTTCGCCCTACGTCGACGCTCGTCTCCCTGATGGGTCTCGTGTGAATGCCATTATCCCGCCGCTGGCGCTTAACGGCCCTGTGGTTACCATACGTAAGTTCTCCAAGCAACCGCTTACGGTGGACGACCTGATTCGCTTTGGCTCGATGACGCCCGAGATGGGAACATTCCTCAAGGCGTGCGTTGAAGCCAGGCTGAACATTATTGTTTCCGGTGGCACAGGCTCCGGGAAGACTACTACACTCAACGTTCTCTCCAGTTTTATTCCAAACGACGAGAGGATCATCACGGTAGAGAATGCCGCCGAGCTCCAGCTTCGCCAGGAACATGTGGTAACCCTCGAGTCGCGCCCGGCCAACATAGAGGGACGTGGTGAAGTATCTATTCGAGACCTTGTAATCAACTGTTTGCGTATGCGGCCCGACCGTATTGTAGTCGGCGAGTGCCGTGGTGGAGAGACGTTGGACATGCTCCAGGCCATGAACACGGGCCATGACGGCTCCCTGACAACACTCCACGCCAACACTCCGCGTGACGCCATGTCTCGTATGGAAACAATGGTGCTTATGGCGGGGATGGAGCTGCCCGTAAAAGCTATTCGCGAGCAGATAGCTTCTGCTGTTGACTTGATAGTCCAGCAAGATCGCATGAAGGACGGCACACGCAAGATCGTTTCGGTCACTGAAGTGCAGGGCATGGAAGGCGATGTAGTTGTAATGCAAGAGATCTTTGGCTTCGAGCAGACAGGTATTGAAGCCGGAAAAATAGTGGGTCGTATGAAACCGACAGGTATACGTCCCAAATTTATCGAGAAATTCGAGTCTGCTAACATCTACTTGCCGCCGAACATTTTCGGCTTCAACGAAAGGTTCTTTTAAGACAGTGACCAGTGACCATTCATTCGTTCCCATTAGTGGTCACCGGTCACTCGTAAGGAGGCAACATTGGATCCGTTAGTAGCAGCATCAGTAGCCGCCATTTTGGTAATGGGTATCATCTTCGTTCTGGCAAAGCTCTCAGCAGGGTCGCCCGACTATAAAGGACGTATGGCCCGCTTCGTGGGCGGCGAATCTGCGGCAACCCCAAAGGGTGAAAAAGAGAAGAAGTCTTTCAGTCTCGGCATTGGTGAGAGCCTACTGGCTGCTAAGGTAGAAAAGAGCGTAGGCCAGCAAGGCTTTGGGCGCAAGGTCCAGCGCAAAATGGCCCAGGCTGATCTCAAGCTTACTCTCTTTGAGTATATGCTGATCAAGGCCATCAGTGTGGTCGTTGGGCTCATAGTTTGCCTTTTTCTAGGTCGAAACAATATTATTGAGCAGATGATTTTTGGCGTGGTCGGCGCTGTAATCGGCTTCTTTGGACTCGACTGGTACATTAAGTTTCGGATTGGCAAGCGTCTCAAGGCTTTCAATAGCCAACTCAGCGATACAATCGCCCTAATGGCAAACTCCCTGCGCTCCGGCTACTCGCTTCTTCAGTCGATGGAACTTGTCTCGCGCGAGGCCCTAGATCCTATAGGAGTCGAATTCAGGCGGGTCGTACGCGAGGTGGGCCTGGGTCTCAGCGCCCAGGATGCCCTCAACAACCTGATGCGCCGGTTGCCCTCGGACGACCTGGACCTGTTGATTACCGCTATAAACATCCAGTACGAAGTGGGTGGTAACCTGGCTCAAATCCTGGATACGATAGCTCATACGATCCGTGAGCGTGTTCGGATCAAAGGCGAGATCAGCGTGCTGACAGCCCAGGGCCGCATGTCGGGCTATCTAATTACGGCGCTTCCCGGCCTCATAGGAGTTGTCGTTACAATTATCAACCCCACCTATATGAGCACCCTTTGGGAGTGGCCCTGGCTTATGATGCCCATCTGTGGCGGCATCCTGGTGCTGGCAGGCTTCCTGGTGATCCGGAAGATAGTAAATATTGAAGTTTAGTCACGCGTTTTGATACATTACCTCTCTATTCAGATCGTCATTCGGAGGCACTCATGAATATCTCATCGGCAGTAACACTTCTAATACCCGCTCTTGTGGCACTCGGCATCTTTGTTGTCTTCGTAAAGATATCGATGCCCAAGCAAAACGTTGTTTCCATAGAATCACGTCTCTCGAGCTTTGCCGAGCGTCCGCGCTCACTTGAAGAGATGGAGCTTAGCGCGCCGTTCAGGGAACGCGTACTCAAACCGATCATTACATCGGTGACCCGTTTCTTTGGCAAGTTGACGCCATCGAATGGTACGGAGAAGCTGCGGACACAGCTAGTGCTGGCTGGCAGCCCCTACAATATGGGTGTAGCTGAATTCACAGGCATACGTTTCATGTCTGCCGTCCTGCTCGGGGTGGGTTGCTTCTTTATATCTCTGCTGAGCGCTGCTGAGCCTATGTCTCTACTCCTCTATACAGGGCTTATGTTTATCGTTGGGTATACGATGCCGGTGTTCTGGCTGCGCAGCAAGGTCAAGAAACGTCAGAAGATCATCCTCAAGACATTGCCTGATGCGATTGACCTCATGACCATCAGTGTGGAGGCAGGTCTTGCCTTCGACGGCGCTATGCAGCGCGTGGCCGACAAATGGAACAACGATCTATCCGCCGAGTTTGGGCGAGCCCTCCAGGAGATGCGCGTCGGCAAGGCCAAGCGTGATGCTCTTCGTGAGCTTGTTGCAAGAACAGGCGTTGCTGACCTGAGCACCTTTGTTGCCTCTATCATACAGGCCGACCAATTGGGCGTATCTATTGCCAAGGTGTTGCGTGTGCAGAGCGAACAGTTGCGTGTTCGCCGCCGCCAGCGTGCCGAAGAGCAGGCTCATAAGGCTCCTGTCCTGATGATGATCCCAATGGTTTTCCTCATATTCCCCGCCACCTATATAATCATTCTCGGCCCCGCTGTTCCGAAGATCATGAACTCTCTTGGAAATGGCCTCTAGTGGCTAATACCTCACCAAGAAAATATTAATAGTTTCATTCCATCTCACCATGTGGGATGGAATGAAACAAAATACTCACTATTTAGCTGGTGAGATACTAGTGGCTAGTACCAACGCTCTCGTCACTAATTACTATCCACTAACCATTCGTCTATCATATTGTTATGCAACTTCTGAATACCATGCATATTCTCAACGAAACTCGAAACACAACCATGGCCGGCAGCGCTCGGCGTGCAAACAATTTTCTTGCTCGCGGGCGGGGCCTCATGTTTACACCTGTGCTGCCTGCCGGCGATGGGCTTGTGATCGAGCCATGCAACTCCATACATATGTTCTTCATGCGATACCCTCTTGACATTGTTTTCCTTGATAAACAGGGTGCTGTCACCTTTATGTACAGGGGCATCAAGCCCTGGAGGGTGGGCCGAATAGTATCCGGGGCCCACCTGGCTATTGAGCTCCCGGAGGGAGTCATCTCTGCCAGTGGCACTCAGCTTGGCGACCTCATTTCTGTAGATTAGCCCGTTGCCCGTTTGCATTTGCTTCCACGTGACCGGGCTGAGAGATAAATATGCTACGTACATCGTTCGCTGATCTCCGCGCCCGATTTTTTGTTCGCCCCGCGAGCGAAAGACATACAACTTCACACGATCAAACTTCCTTCGCTGTCCTGGAAAGGGAAGGCTTCGCAGCACGTCTCTTCCACTCCAGGCTCAGCCTCCTTTCACGCTTCTCCCTAGTCAGCTTTATACTCCTTTTGATCCTGGGCGCCGGCCTTGCCGGTGGCCTGCAATGGCAAATAGAGCAGAGCGCTCTCAGGCAGGCGTCCGACAGTGCGGGCGACCAAGTAAAGCTTGTCCTGGAACCCAACCTTAAGGCTGTGGACTTCCACTACCCTCTATCAGCTGCTCGTTATAGTGAGATAGATAATCTCGTTCATAAGTATGTTCTCAACGAGCATATCGCCCGCGTCAAACTCTGGAACAAAGACGGTGTTGTTGCATACTCCGATGATCCCCTCCTTGCCGGACGGCGCTTCCCTATAGAAGATGATCTTGCTGTGGCTCTCGAGGGCCGGCAACATATGGCGGTTTCAAACCTGGACGCAGATGAGAACGTACAGGAGAGGCAGCACTTCTCGCGTTTGATGGAAATCTACATACCCTTCGTACCTACAGGCGCATCAAAACCTGTAGGCGTCTATGAAATTTATCACGACCTGGACGCAGTGCAAGACCGCGTTACTGAAGGTCGTAATTTTGTATGGAGCAGCCTGGGTCTGGGTCTGCTTTTGCTGTACAGCTCCCTATTTACTGTTGTTCGCAATGCCTCGCGTAAGCTGGTTACTCAGAGCCAGGATAACATGCGCCTCTATAATGACGCACAGCAGCAACTTGCCGAGCGCATAGAGGCCCAACAGCAAGTGCAACTTCAACTTGAGCGCCTGGCCGCTTTGCGCAGCATAGACATGGCTATAAGCTCTAGTCCTGATCTCCGCCTTTCTATGGAGGTAGTGCTAGATAAGGTCACGGGGCAACTTGGCGTCGATGCCGCCCATATTATGCTGCTCAATCAACATACTCAAGTTCTTTACTATGCTGCCGGGCGTGGTTTTATGACAGGCAGTATCACGCGTTCTCAAATTAAGCTGGGGCAAGGCCATGCGGGCCGCGCTGCTCTGAAGCGGATTACCCTCAATATTCCTGACCTTAGAAATACCGGCGAGTTGCTCCGCCTGCGCTTTCTTGATGGAGAAGGATTCGTTGCCTACTACGTCGTTCCACTCATCGCGAAGGGCAATGTTGAAGGCGTGCTTGAGGTATTTCACCGCAGCCCCATGAGTCCAAATAGCGCATGGATGGACTTTTTAGAAGCGCTGGCAGGGCAAGCAGCAATAGCAATAGACAACGCGACTATGTTCAACGACTTGCAGCGATCAAACACAGAGTTGGCACTGGCCTACGACGTGACACTGGAGGGGT
>JALYYZ010000075.1 GCA_030945985.1 Chloroflexota bacterium | reverse complement strand
GGATAAGATGGCGTGGCGGCGACTGGCACTTTCCATGGTTCCCTTGTGCGCCGTACTTGCATTGAATGTTGGTATACGGTTGGCGGCATACGGTAAGATAGGCGGCTATGCGGCGGTTTCAACAGATTATGGCAGCTTCTATTGGGACAGCCTGTTAAATGCTGCTCATGTGCTTCTCGCTCCAGTCAACTCTTCGCAACTGGGGCAGACATTAGCTCAGGTTGTGGGGGGCTTATCTAGTCTTGCACTGTTGACGGGCCTTATACTTTATGGGCGAGAGCACAGGCGACTCCTCACTTTGTGTGGGGCTTGGCTCTTCCTGACGTTGATACCTGTGCTAAATTTGTATATAAATAGAGTTAATCTGACAGGGAATCGCTACCTCTATCTACCTGCCGCAGGGTTCTGCATTGGTGTGGCTGCACTTGCTTACTCTGCCCTTCAACACGGAGGAGCACATCGCAAGGTGGTGTGTGCTGCTACCTGTACAGTATTGGCTTTATCTGCTATTCTGTGCTGGGTACAACTGGCGCCCTGGCATACGATCTCGGTGGAGGCTGCTGAGTATCACGATGAGCTTCTAAGGCTTATACCGCCACCACCCCAACCTCGACCTGCTCCCATGACCTGGTATGTGCAGGACCAACCTGCCTTTGAGCAAGGGGTTGACGTGCTCAATTTGGGCTTCGGCTATCGCCGCTACTTTATAGGCGATGGCGATGTGCCTGGCGTGGTTGCCGTAGAGAACACAGATACAAAGCCGCTGGCGTCTGACGGGTATGATGCTTTTGTGATGCAGTTTCTCTACAAGAGCCCTGTCCAGCGTTACGACGTGGTCAACCTGAGCGGAATTACTGGAGACAGCCCTCCACCCACATCGAATGAGGCGGGCGATAATCTGCGGGTATGGGACTTCAGGAAGTGTATGGGACCTGCGATCGCCCAGTGGCAGCCTTACATGGCCCAGCCCTCATGCGCCGTGGATAAAGGGCTTCGGGTGCGACCTATGAGTGATGATGCACACCTGTTGAACCCAACTTTTTCTAGTGCCACAGTAAAGACCGGAGCGCGGTTCCTCCGCATCCGTGCTTCGGTACAATACCCTGCAATCACTAAGCGTACTGGTCTGCTGAGTCAATGGTATTGGAAAGGTATGGGAAGCGAGTGGAGTGAGGCGCATTCAAGGTCTATCTATGTGAGGGGTGACGGCATGGCCCACGTTTATTGGACTTTTGTACCAATTGAGGATATACAGCCAGACATTGAAGCCTTACGCTTTGACCCTCTCAATGCTAAGGCGGAAGCTGATATCCATTGGATATCGGTAGATCTGGTGAAATAGACAGAAAAGAGTTGGTGCCATCTCACTGTATGTTTGGATGTGAAGCGCCTGCGAGCAATTAATATAAGTGCTGCGTTTTGGTCTCTATTAACCCCTGTTCTGTTTGTGGCTAACTCTTCGTTGACACTTCCCTGACCACTTGCTACCCTACGTGTGATGTGTACCGAGCATAATGAGCATTGACGCTGCCCCAGGGCAAATTAGCGTGCCAGACTACCATCTCAATCAAGAGGTTGACGCTGGATGCTCCTTCTTATCTCCATCTCGTAGGCAAGTATCCAAGCTTTGCTGGGCTCTTGTGCCGATATTAGCGGTTGTTGCCTACATCACCGTGCTCAGGGTAGGTCTGCTCGCTGATGACTTCGTACTGCTCTTTTCTGCGGAGACAAACAAGCTCACACCTCAACTTTTTCTGCCTAGTCCCGGCTGGGTTTTTTACAGGCCAATCAGCTTTCTCTTGACGTGGCAACTTGGCTGGACGTTATGGGGGGCTAATCCTTTGCCTTACCATATCATAAGCTTGCTGCTTCACGCGGCTAACTCACTGGTGCTGGGGCTATGGCTCGCGACTGCGACCAAACGGCAGGGACTTGGCTTCCTTGCGGCCGGTCTCTTCGCGGTGTTCCCGTTGCACCTCGAAGCGGTAGGCTGGATTGCCTCACAGTGGGATGAGTGGGCGGCTCTCTTTGGTCTGCTGAGCCTCTGGCTTTTTACTCTTTGGTGGATAGAGGTGTGGGTGTCACGAGTTGGTGCCACAAGGAGCCCAACAGGTGCAAAGTCAAAGGCGACCTATCTTATGGCTCTGCTCTGCTACGGGCTTGGCATCTTCAGTAAGGAGAGCCTAATTAGCTGGATCTTTATTATGGGTATGGCAGCCTGGCTCGTTACGCCCATAATGAAGAGGCAACATCTTGTGAAGATAGCTCTGGCACTCGTTCCCTTTGCAGGTATGCTAGCTCTAAACTTGGCGCTACGCTTCTTCACCTGGGGAGGAATGGGCGGCTATTCGAATGTTAGGACCGATTACCCCTCCTTCTTCTGGGACGGCATCACCTATGCCCTGGGATTGATGCTCTCACCGATTAACCGCCTCTCTGTTGGAGTAGTTGTCTCCCAGGTTGTAGGGGCTTTTTCGGCTCTGGGTCTGCTGGTGGCTCTGGTTCTCTTCGGACGCAGGGTAGTGCGATTGCTCCTCTTTTCGGCCACATGGATCCTTTTGACAGTGTTGCCTGTGCTGAATCTGTTTGGCGGTTCTGCCGACCTTCAACAGAACAGGCTACTTTACTTGCCTATTATGGGGTACTGTATCACCGTGGCGGCACTGCTCTACACTGCAATCCAGGCAACGAAGGGCGCACGTCGTAAATGGGCTATTGGAGGTGCTGCTATGCTCCTGGCCCTAGCGATCACATTCACCTGGTTGCAGTTGCGCCCCTGGCACACGGCTACTGTTCAACTCAAAGTCCTAACGGACGAACTTGTCGCGATGATTACTCCTATGTCGCCGCCACGTGCGCTGGTATGGTACGTGGAGAACATACCCGATACTTACGAGGGGGCATACCTGGTTCGTATAGGGGCAGACGGCATGTGGCACTATAACGGAGGGCTGGGCGTGCCTCATATAGAAGCTATAACAACAGCAGAGCAGGCTCCTTTGGCGCGTGATCCGGGGGACACTTTTAGTCTGCGTTTTACCTATGCTGAGAGATCGAACCGCTTCCTGGTGGATTATGCAGGCGGATACACACGTGACAATCCGCCCCCAACCAGTGAACCGGCCGACAACCATTTAACTGTGTGGGACTTCCGCAACTGTGCATCCGGCGTTGTGGGCGAGTGGAAGGCTGGGGGTGCCGGCGTCACCTGCCGGCAAAGCAACGGCCTGATCATACAGCCGACTAGTGATGACCCTTCGCTGGTGAGTTCGGCGAAGATGGGAACCAATATGACGGGCGTCAGGTTCGTGAGATTGCGCGCCTCTGCCAGTTACGCGAAGAGCGCTCCGGATAGGGGTTTGCTAAACCAGTGGTACTGGGCCGGCTCCCAGCAGAAGTGGAGCGAACCTGATAGCCTTACCTTGCCGCTAGGAACCGACGGCAAATCACACATTTACTGGACCTTTATACCCCTCGATAAGCTGCGGCTTGATACACTGGGCATCAC
>JALYYZ010000072.1 GCA_030945985.1 Chloroflexota bacterium | reverse complement strand
GTGAGCATTTGGGAAACAAAACACTCACTATTTAGCTGATGGGGTGCTAGGGTTGTATTGCACCGCCCGCCCCCTAGTTGTTACGAGCTTTGAGTTACTCTCTGCCCGAGGTCGAGCAGAGAGTAAGGTTACCCGGAAGCTAGCCCTCCTGCTCTAAAGAAGCCTTACCGGTCACCCACAACAGCAAAGACATCCCGGCCAGAGACAGTGCGGCGGAAGCGAGTAATAGAGGAGTGCGCAACGAGTCGTTCCCGTGACCCGACGAAGAGAGCCATACGAACAGAGCCGGGTTTGTCACTATACCTATTAGTGCGAATAACATACCGGCGATTGCAGCCATGCGTATATTACTGCCTTGCCCTCTGTTGAGAGCCCCCGTCCTGAATAGAAGCATCGCGACAAGTACGGCCATGACCAGCTCCGCGAAGGCGAGGAAGAACACAACAACAAGCCCCCCATCAGTGCCCCAGTTCTGAAATTCGTCAGCCGACGAGTTCAACATGATTACGAAGCTTGTGAGGACCAGCGCCATGACTACCAGAGCACATGTCACCGCAAGCCTCACCATCTCAGCAGCAGGTACCCCTGCTACCGGACGCGGTGGCGGATCCTGATCCCTTTTCTCCAACGGCATCTCAGCCATCTCGTTACACCTCCGGCAGCTACGAACCTAACCTGGAATTACCAGAGCACCGGGTTTAGAAGCACGCGCTGTACGATGATATCCAGGACAATCCGGTACGAGGCTCTGAAAGACCTGTAAGCTATCTACCAACCAGGCGTCACGCCGATTGCAGCAGGCTGAACGTCTCTCAAGAGGCATGGGTAGGATTATGCCTCGCCCATCATCAGGCCTTCGATGGTGTGGCCCTGTACAATCGGCTCCAACCGGTCGACGAGCCTGCACGTCAGGTGTCGCTGCAGATCGGCGGAGAGGGTCTTGTAGAAGTCTCTCGTGATCTGAAAGTCGTGCCGCTCCGCATTCCGGGCGTCGGGTGCGTCGATACCCAGGACGAGAGCCGGGCGCTGCTTGTCCGAGTGGTTGGCCGTGCCGCGATGAATCGTGAGGGCCGAGCGGGCCGAGATGTCGCCCATCTTGGGCATCTTCTGCTGGGAGCGCTCCTCGTAGCGTGGATAAAACGATTTGGGCGGGAACATGTGGTGCTCGAACTCGGGCGACTCGTCCCATTGCGTACCGGGAGCTATCTCGAACGGACCCATGTCGGCGAATACGTCAACCGTGGTGAGATTGAAGGCCAGCGAGTTCAAGCGCCGGCCGGTCACCGTTGCGTCAGGTGCAGGGAAGTCGCGGTGCCAGGGTTGGTTGACAGCACCGGGGTTCGGTACGTCAAAGCCAATCTCGACGATCTTGTACTCCGGTCCCAGGATCGCCTCAGAGACTGCAACTACCCACGGGTGGGTAGCAAGATCAACGAAACCGCTGAGCTCTTCCGGATGGATCTCAACATAGTAGCGCTTGGGGCCACGACCGACCGCGCCACCGGGCCGCTTGAGCGCGTCCTGGAATAAGACCTCGATTTCTTCACCCAACTTCTGTACCCAACTCCGCTCAAAGGCACCCTTGAGGGCGATGATACCGTCCCCATAGAGGCCACCCATGATGGTGGCGATGTCATATTGCGTGGTCTGCGCCTGTAGTATTGTGCTCACTATAACCTCCTTGAAGAATAGCCGAGATTGCTGCCGCCGAGTGCGTTACCCTGGCGACCTCGTCACACCACTGGATGCCAACTAAAGCAGGGGTGTAGCAAAGATTCTATGCCGTTCGTGGCGCGGCGTCAAGTGCCGGTTCCTGTGACAGAATCAGCAGACGTCATTCAGTTACATCTGTTGCGCAGCTAGGGCATGTTTGCAAAGACAGCCCTAGTCTCAGGCGTGCTATGACCGGAAGCACCAAACGAAGGTCCTTGTTGGGGGCGGATCTTGTGGCCCTGTTTAGCCGAACCCTTTTTGCTGTCCTAGCTGCCGTCCTCTTTCACCAGCTCGTATGTCTTTCTGACGAAGGGGTGAATCAGCCTCTATGAGTGTATAATTAAGGGACCTGCCTTCTCAACACCGAGAACGCGTCGCAGATTTGTGGGAGGACAGAAAGTTTGATCAGCAGACCACGTTCCAACAGGCGAGCGCCGACCCTGGGTAACAAGGAAGATCGTACGCGTCCACCCGACCCCGCTGCTCTGCGCAGACTGCTGCGCCTCGCCTTTCCCTACTGGGGGCGACTGGCCGTGGCAGCCTTTTGCCTTGTTGTTTCCACCCTCCTCACCCTGAGCTTCCCGCTCCTGATTCAGAAGATCGTTGACAGCGCCGTTACCAAGCACAGCAGCGCAGAAATGACTTCGACAGCTATCGAGCTTGTGGGCATCTTTCTGGTGCAATCCATCTTCAACTTCGGGCAGTTCTACCTGGTGGCCTTTACAGGCGAACGCCTCGTAGCCGATGTGCGTAAGAGAGTGTTCGGCCACCTTCAGAAACTATCGCTCGGCTTCTATGACAACCAACGCGTCGGCGAACTGACATCGCGCCTCAGCAACGACGTGGCTGCGGTGCAGGCGGGCCTGACCAACAATTTGATAGGACCTCTCGGCCAGATCTTGACTCTCGTAGGCGGCATTGTAATGATCGTATTGATCGACTGGCGGCTGATAGGGCTGGTGCTGCTGGTGATCCCGCCTGTGGTGCTCACCGGGGTGATCGGCGGCCGGCGGCTACAGGGCGCGGCTGAGCAGGCCCAGGCAGCGCTTGGTGTCGCCACCACGGTGCTTGAGGAGACACTAGCCGCGCCACGGGTAGTGAAAGCGTTCGGGCGCGAGCCTTACGAAGTAGAGCGGTACGGTGCCTCGGTGGAGGAATCGTTCAAGGTCGGTATGAGGCGGGTGAGAACTCGAGCCGTCTTCGTGACTGTGATCACCCTGGTCAGCTTTATAGCGCTCGTAGGCATCATGTGGTTCGGCGGCAACGAGGTGCTCAACGGCAACCTCTCACCAGGCCAGCTCTTCTCTCTACCCCTCTATATCCTCCTCGCTACCGGCCCTGTGAGCGCGCTCACGGGTGTTTACGCGCAGTTTCAGGAGGCAAGTGGGGCGGCGCGCAGGCTCTTCGAGATACTCGATACCGCGCCCGAGATCGCCGACGCCCCTGATGCCGTGGCTCTCCCCTCCCCCGCGCGTGGCGAGGTAGCCCTGCGTAGCGTTACCTTCCACTACAACGGAGGTCCCGACGTTCTCAAGAACCTTTCGCTGGAGATAGAGGCGGGCCAGGTTGTGGCACTGGTGGGGCCGAGTGGGGCGGGCAAGACTACACTGGCCAGCCTCGTGCCCCGCTTCTATGACGTGGCTGAGGGCGCGGTACTGGTCGACGGGCACGACGTGAGGGCGCTTACCTCCCGCAGCCTGCGCGACGCCATTGCTATCGTGCCCCAGGAGCCGCAACTATTCGGCGGCACGATTTACGAGAACATTGCCTATGGTCGCCTGGAAGCAGGCGCAGAGGACGTCAGGCAAGCGGCACGAGCCGCCAATGCCCACGACTTTATAGAGGAGTTGCCCGACGGCTACAATTCGATCGTGGGTGAGCGCGGAGTGAAACTCTCAGGTGGGCAGCGCCAGCGGGTGGCTATCGCACGAGCCATCTTGCGCGACCCACGCA
>JALYYZ010000050.1 GCA_030945985.1 Chloroflexota bacterium | reverse complement strand
ACTCAAGGGTGAGGAAGTGGTCCTTCACAGGCAGTTGCAAATAGTCCATCGGCTGGTTATCGTCGCTCGTAAGCCCAAAATTCACCAGCGCTTCGCCGGTGCTTGTAGTCGATGTGATAGGGCCTGTCGCCCCCATCTTGCGCAAGAAGAGCTTCTGTCCTCCAGAGGAGGCTGTGGCGAAAAGTACGGGCTGGTAGCTCACCAGAAAATAGTTCACGCCTTTATAGCGCAGGGGATCGTTGACGATGATCGTCTTTGTAAGGACATCTTTACCACCCTCTATAACAGCCAGGGTGTCTTTGTACTCCTGCACCGACTTGCCATCGGCGTAATAGTCGATCCAGAAACGGTCGCTCCGCACCTGGAAGTCGGTGCCATGACCAACACTCACCGGCTGTCCAGGGTAGAAGTAGACGGACCGCTCGCGCCAACCGACGCCTGCAAGTCCGGCAGCAGTGAGGATAAGCATGACCAGGGCGGCATGGCTCACAAAAGTGACCAGCTTGGTCCACCTGTCACGGTCGGCATACAAGTAGAGAACGTGATCCCCACCAGAGGCATGATGCTCGCTCAAGACGCGGAAGCGACCTTTGCCAAGCGCTCGCCTTAGGGCCGACTCCGCTGAGTCGATCGACACCGGCACCGCCTTGAACTGAGCGCGCTCAGTAAGACCGCTCAGGAAGCTATCGTCGGCCTTGACGGCCGGGTGCTTGATAAGGCGCATGATAGGCTGCCAGCGGTTCAGCGTACACATGATGATGCTGAAGATCACCACCACCACTATCATACGAAACCAGAGCGAGTTGTAGAGGTTATAGAAGCCGGCCCAGTATAGGACGCCGGAGAAATCGCCATAGCGCGTCTGCGCGCTGTCCAGGAACTGCTTTAGCTCGGTATCGAAGCCCTCGATCCCGGCAGGCATCTGGGGCACTACAGTGCCGATCATTGCAGCCAGCGCCAGGGTGATGTTGAGTACCACGGCAAAGCGCACCGAGCAAAATAGCGACCAAAGCGAGTCCACAGGGTCGCGGCGTGGCCGCCGTGGGATCTGGGCGGGGCGCGCCACGTCCTGGAGGCGAGGCTCCTTAGTTGCCGATTTTCTGATCTTGGTGACGTGAGTAACGCGCTGGACCATAAAGCTCTTTCCGGTTGCGCGGTGTAATCTAAGCCGCGCGTAAGTCCACAAAGGAGACTCCTGAGAACTCAGTTTCATATTACCATCGACGTTGTAGAGGGTCAAGGCTCATTGCATGAATATTACCTATAAGTCAGAGCTGATCCTGCGGATCATTGTTACCGATGAAAAGGGTATGTGCCGTAACCTTTAAAGCCTGGCCCACTACCTTACTTACTGACCTTACGCACGATTTCAAGCTCTATAAGGACAACGGTCAAGCGTGAAGTCAGGCCGAACTGCGTAACGTGAGTTACCTATTAAAGAGGGTGCTATTTACGGTGAATAATGGCTCCTGGGCGACCGTGGCGCCGAACTTGGCGCGGGCGTTGGCCTGGCACGAGTCGACTGTTGGACCCTTGCCTGTCCTGAAGCGTGAGAATTCCCAATAATGTGCTGTCTGGTCGCGACGCCAAGTCCCTGTACACTAGCGCCGCTTCCTGCTGTTGCTTTGTCCCTGCCGGTCAGAGCTCCGGCACCTGTATCGCGGCCAAAGAATTGGTCAAGCAGAGGGCGCGCAGCCTGCCAGTTCAGCTTCAGCCCCTCGGAGCCGTCCTTTAGCGCTTGCGGGGTTATATATGCGCGATCTATGGTGGAAGTGTAGATATCGCTCGACTTGATGCTGAAACCTAACTGTAGAAAGCTCAGTTGGCTGTCGGGTGGCACATTGGTCTCTATCATTCCACCGAGGTCGTCTATGAGCGCAGGTAGCGTGGGCAGCAAACTTAGGGAAGTGGCCTTCTGCCGGACTGCGCTGAGGATCTGCATCTGGCGCTTGCTGCGCATAAAGTCGTTGTCGGCGTGCCGAGTGCGAGCATACCTGAGCGCCGTTTTGCCATCCATATGCTGCCAACCGGCATCGAAGTGTACGTGCCGGACCCCATTCGGGTCACCCTCATCGTCGGCGGGGTAGTGGAGGTCATCGATTTCGGTAGGTACGTACAAGTCGATGCCACCCAGCGTATCGATGACCTTCCTGAAGCCGTCGAAGTTGGCTGAGATGTAATAGTCCACAGGCACGTTGAAGAGACGAGAGACGGTACTTACCGCCAAACCAGGGCCTCCACCCGGCTTATGATAATATTCACCGAAGAAGTAGGCAGCATTGATTTTGTTGGTGCCGTACCCCTCGATCTCTACGACGAGATCCCGAGGTATGCTCATCAGCCGTAGCACATGGTTTACCGTATCGACGTTTGCCAGCAGCATCGTATCGCTGCGAGCAGCCTGCGCAGGATCGCTTGGGCGCTTGTCGGTGCCGAGCACCAGAATGTTCACGCGCCCTCTGGGCAGTCCAGCGAATGGATCGATAGTTGGTTCAGGCGTGGTAGCGAGCGTCATAGCACTCGATGATCCCTGACCCAGATACCAGGCGGTAGGCCGGGAGGTGGGCACGACATGTGATACCAATGGTGGCGATGTTGGCAATGGGTGGTATATAGTCTGCCCCATCCGGGATAGCGCAACGACCACCCAGGCGGCGTACGCCAGGGCAGGTATGCATATCACTGCTGCACCCCACCTGCCTATTCGAGCTACCGTCCAGCCCTTGCTACGGCGCGCGACGAATACAACAGGAGCATGGACAGGTTTCGGCTCAACAACTGAGTCCACAGAAGTGTTAGCGCCGCAAGCGCGCACCTGGGCTCTGTGCCCACGAAAAGTCGGCGAGAAGCGTCCTCCTGCACCGTAACGCCATCTCCGGGGTCTCCGCGTCCTATTCCACGGTCTCATGGCCGATTGCGCCGTCTTCGTCCAAACTCCCTCGCAGGCAAACTTCTCAACAACCGACCTCTCAGCGAGTCCCAGGCTCGACGTGCGGCGACACGCTCGCTCGTCTCAAGGGATTGTTTACTGAACTGCTCTCTCACGTATGCACGTGAAACTGTCCTGGCGAAGAGCGCCGTGCCGGGAACTTCTCGACCCAGGTTCTCGCTAAACTCATAAGGCGTCTGCCCGTCAACAGGGCGGAGTCGCAGCAAGCCGGACCAGGTAACCATCCTGCCGTATATGGCGATTGCGCTCAGAGGAGCACGGTTCCTCCTACGCAGCAGGACAAGAGTGGTGAGTCCCACAAAGGAAAGAACTAACACAACTGCTAATACTATGCTCGCGCCACCCAGGCCGCCATCGCCACGAGGATTGGTGCTTCCCGAAACGGGAGTATTCTGAGTATCATTGAGATTACGCTGGCTTGGTTTACCGACTGTCGGCGTAATTAGAGAGGTCGGCTCAGCAGTAGGCTGAACGGGCTCGGTTTTCTGATCGGCCTCCCGGCTGATCACAGCCTGGGACGGGGTAGGCTCGAACTCGATCCAACCATAGCCTGGAAAGTAAACTTCGGGCCAGGCATGGGCTGCTGATTCTTTGACTACATATTGCTGTGAAGCAGGGTCGAGCGTTCCCGGCGCATAGCCGGTTGCCATCCGGGTGGGGATGCCCAATGTTCGCATCATTACGATAAAGGAGGTTGCATAGTACTCGCAATAGCCCTCTTTGAGGTGGAAAAGGAACCACTCCACGCGCTCAGCGCCTGCCGGCGGCGACGGGATGTTGACACTATACTTGTAGTTGGTCCGCAGGTAGGCTTCAATAGCTTTACCTTCGTCGTAGGGGTTAGTGGCACCGGCATCTAGTACGATCTTGTTGGTGAGAGCGGCAATGGCCGGAGAAAGGTTGGCGGGCAGTTGAAGGTAGCGGTCGCGCAGCCAGCCGTCATATGGGCCGGTTACCGCGCGCAGGCTGCTTTCATCGGCAGTAGAAATCATCGATGCCACAGAATATTTATCGCCCCGAGACATGTTGTTCACAGAATGTATCGCGCTGATGTCGTCATAAACCGGCACCTGACCTGTGGCGCTGACGCTCACCGCATAATTTGGCGCGTTGCCCACCTCGAAGCGAACAGTTATGCCTCGTCCAGCGAGTTTGAGCTGCTCATCAAGTATCTCCCCGCGCTTGCTGGTAGCGAGCAAGAAGTCCAGGCCGCTGAGACCAGGCTTGCCGGGCAGAGCCTTGTGCATCTCTAATTCGGCCTCGTGGAGCCGGCCCAGTAGGAGGTGAAGCTCAAGAGGTACGCCCGTGAAGTCAGAGCCGCCACCGGCGTCATATATCTGATCTACCGTGTAGTTGCTATCGAGTTTTCGCCACGACACCTCCAGGCGCGTAGGTTGGCTGAGGCGTACCGGCCTGGACGATGCGAAAACTGTATCAAACTTGGGGTTCACCACTTCTATGGTATAAGTCACCGACCTGCGCGCTTCGTCGGTCGACACAAGCTGCTGGTTCGCATCGAGAGCAAGGCGGGGACTCAAGTTCTCTACGGAGAAGGTGTCCGCAGCGGTGTTTTTCCAGGTCGAACCTGTATACTGGTCATACGTCATGGCTCGCCAGTAGTGCCTCTCCGATGACTGCACGCGCAGAGCTACCGAGTCCGAGAGGTTGAGTGAGCCGCCCATGGTGAACTGTTTGTTGAACGACGAGTAACCGCCGATCGCCTGGTTGCCCGGCACTTCCGACCATAAACGACTCATGCTGTTCTGAAAGTCATTCCAGGGTCCGTTCACCTTAGCCCACATGCTGTTGAGGGTGGCGTTTACGGGGGTAGCAGGCACAAACCACATAAGGAGGGCCAGCAGCACTGAAACGACACTACCCGCCCAGAGAAAGCTCCAGGTGATGCGGGGAGAGTAATTCACCCTTTCTTGCCGCCACCGTTCCTCTTTGGTTAGAAGATTGAACCTTATCATCAGCAGGAG